>JBJOGT010000180.1:0-3912 GCA_046048115.1 Cyanobacteriota bacterium
AAAGTGAACCACTAGTTGACTGATAAAACTCATTATTAAATGGGGTACTGATAAGTACGAATTTTAAACTCAATGGGTTAGAAACGTTGGGAATTGCTAGGGACCACTGCCCTGACTCCCAAGGGTCTCACCTTTAGCTTTTATAATGGGTGAGCAAGCGCCTACTATTACAAAAGTCATCTGCCAGTCAGGTTGTTGGAGCAAACAAAACAGCATGGGAAAAGTCGTTGGAATTGACCTGGGAACCACCAATTCAGTTGTTGCCGTTATGGAAGGCGGTAAACCCGTTGTGATCGCCAATGCGGAAGGGATGCGTACCACACCGTCCGTTGTCGGTTTCAACAAAGAAGGGGAATTAGTCGTGGGTCAACTGGGGCGACGGCAAGCGGTTCTGAATCCCCAAAATACCTTTTATGGTATCAAACGCTTCATGGGGAGACGCTATAGCGAGTTGAATCCTGAATCTAAACGGGTTGCCTACACCATCCGTCGGGATGACCGCGACAATGTCAAAGTGCGTTGTCCCCGACTGAAAAAAGATTTTGCCCCGGAAGAAATTTCAGCCATGATTTTGCGGAAATTGGCGGAAGAAGCGAGCCGCTATTTAGGGGAAAAGGTGACGGGGGCCGTGATTACGGTTCCCGCTTACTTTAACGAGTCCCAACGGCAGGCCACCCGGGATGCGGGCAAAATTGCGGGGTTGGAAGTGTTGCGGATTATCAATGAACCCACAGCGGCGTCCTTAGCCTATGGGTTAGACCAAGGGCGGATGCAAAAAATTCTGGTCTTTGACCTCGGGGGGGGCACCTTTGATGTGTCGGTATTGGAAGTAGGGGATGGTATTTTTGAAGTGAAGGCCACCAGTGGCGACACGCAATTGGGGGGCAATGATTTCGATCGCCGGATTGTGGATTGGTTAGCGGACAAATTTCTAGAAACGGAAAAAGTAGATTTACGTAAAGACCGCCAATCCTTGCAACGGTTAACGGAGGCAGCGGAAAAAGCCAAAATCGAACTATCTGGGGTCAGCACCACGGAAATCAATCTGCCTTTTATTACTGCCACCGAAGACGGGCCTAAACATTTAGAAACCCAACTCAGCCGGGCCGAATTTGAAGACCTCTGCGGAGATTTGGTCACCCGACTCCAACGCCCCATCAAACGGGTGATTAAGGATGCAGGGTTAAGTCCGGTGCAAATTGATGAAGTGGTCTTAGTGGGCGGCGGCACCCGGATGCCCATGGTTAAAGGATTAGTCAGAAGTTTTATTGACCGGGAACCCAATGAAAATGTCAATCCCGATGAAGTGGTGGCGATCGGAGCGGCCATTCAGGCCGGAATTTTAGACGGAGAAGTCAAGGATATTTTGTTACTCGATGTGACCCCCCTCTCCTTGGGATTGGAAACCATCGGCGGTGTGATGAAAAAACTGTTGCCCCGTAACACCACCATCCCGGTGCGGAAATCGGATATTTTCTCCACCAGCGAAAATAACCAAACCGTGGTGGAAGTCCATGTGGTGCAAGGGGAACGGGAAATGGCCAGCGATAATATTTCCCTGGGTCGTTTCAAACTCAGCGGTATTCCCCCAGCGCCTCGGGGGGTTCCCCAAGTCCAAGTCTCCTTTGACATTGACGCCAACGGTATCTTGCAAGTGACGGCGCGGGATAAAACCACCGGGCGGGAGCAAAGCATCACCGTACAAGGAGCATCCACATTAACGGAGTCGGAAGTTAACCGCATGATCCAAGAGGCGGAAAGCTTTGCCCAACAGGATCGAGAACGACGGGAACGGATTGAAAAACGCAATAGCGCCAAGGCATTAACGGATCAGGCCCAACGGCGCTTGAAGGAAGTGACCCTGGATTTTGGTAGTGCTTTTACCATTTCCTATCGTCGCCAGGTGGATGCGTTGTGTAGTGAAATTCTCGATAGTTTGGAAAAAGATGATGAACGGCGTTTAGACCGAGCCCAAGCGGATTTGCAGGATGTCCTTTACGAACTAAACCGGGAAGTCCGTCTGCAATATGACGACAAGGAAGAAGGCTTTTTTGAGGCCATTAAAAAGACCTTTACCGGGGATGGCGAAGAGGACGATTACTATAACCGTCGGGTTGAATATCGCCAGGATTATCGCGGCGGCGGCGGTTATGATGCCTACGATATGCCCCCCCGTAGCGGTCGTAGCGTCCAACCCAATGCACCGGATTATCGATCGCCGGCCTATGCGGACTGGGATCAGTCGCGGGTGACCCGTCAGCGCACTTACCGGGGCGAAGGTTTGGGCGGCGGCAGCTTTGATCAAGATATTCCCCGTTCAGGGGGCGATCGCCGTTCTGCCCGTCCCAGCAGTCGCAACGATGACTATGACTATCAAGAACGTTCTCCCAACCGGGCTGACCCCTCTTTGGGAGCTCGCCGTGGCTCCAACCGCAATGGCTCCCGCTATCCCGACCGTCCCGCCCAACCTGGTCGTAATTCATCCTTAGAAAATGGCTGGGATGATGACGATGATGATTGGTTCTAGGACTGGCTATCCTTAATTAAAACAGAGGGAGACTGACCTTCATTTACCAAGGATCATAGCCTCTACTCCCCCGGGTCATTGACCCATGATCCATCGTTGGTTTTTCTTCAATTGAGTGCGTCTTAATTACTGAGTTTTTTAGTGTTAACCCCATGCAACAAGCACGCAACTATTATCAGGTTTTAGGCGTTCCCCGCGATGCAACGGCAGAAGAGATTAAAAGATCCTTTCGGAAATTGGCGCGACAATATCATCCGGACGTCAATCCCAACGATAAAACAGCGGAAGAAAAGTTTAAAGATATTAATGAAGCCTATGATGTTCTATCCGATGAGAATAAACGCCTAGAATACGATACGCGATTATTTGGTCGTAGCCGTCGCCCGACCTTTACCCGCTTTGCCACGGGTTCCCCCCGTAGTACCTCCCAGCGCGATCGCCCCAATGCCTCGATCCCCCGCAATCCCAATGGCAGAACGGCACCACCCCGACAACCCGCTGAATCTTGGCAGGATTTTAGTGCCAATCAACGCACCAGGGTAGTAACCCCCGCCCGCCCCTTACCCAGGGATGTGGAGGCCAATTTAACCCTGCCGTTAGAAAAAGCTTACCAAGGGGGACGGGAACGCATTCGCCTCGAAGATGGGCGGTCACTGGAAGTAGACCTACCGAGGGGAATGACCGACGGCCAGCGTATTCGCCTCAAAGGTCAGGGCATTAATGGTGGGGATTTATATCTTAAAATTGGCATTGCTCCCCATGACTTTTTTTCTCTCCAGGGTATGGACATTGCCTGCCAAGTTCCTGTTACCCCTACGGAAGCAATCCTAGGCGGGGCGATCGAAGTGCCTACCATTGACGGGTTAGTAAAAATGACCATTCCCGCTGGGATGAAGCAGGGTCAAAAATTACGCCTAGCCCAAAAGGGCTTTCATAACAATAACGGTGATCGGGGTGATCAACTGGTGGAAATTTTAATTGCCATTCCGCCAAAACCCAGTGGGGAAGAGTTAGCGCTTTATCAACAAATTCGAGAGAAGGAAACCTTTAATCCCCGCCAAAAATTTTTGAATACGTAGCCTCAAACCACTAATATCTAAGCTTACAAACTTTGCCATTTCTACCATGATTGATAACTATGACGAGGCGATCGCCTTAACGGAAAAGTTAAACGCCAACCTCCCTATCTTGCTGAGGCCAACCCGAGAAACGCTCATCCAACTCAAAAAACAAGGGGTCGATCATGCCAGCAACATTGCCTATCAAGTAAAAAGTTTTATTTACTCGGGGGATGCGGGAGGCATTATGTGTGATTTAAAGCAGGAGGAGGACAAGCCGCCTTTGCTCATGTCCTTAACTCACCTCCAGATCGAACAGGATCACCC
>JBJOGT010000181.1:0-2724 GCA_046048115.1 Cyanobacteriota bacterium
TTTTGACCATGGGTTCCGTAATTAATTTGGGTGCGGGCTTGCCGGGGATCAACGCCGTGGTGACGATAATGTCTACTTCCTTAGCCTGTTCTGCAAAGAGAGCCATTTCGGCGGCGATAAATTCCGCACTCATGGTTTTGGCATAGCCCCCTTGGCCGGTGCCATCTTCTTCAAATTCCAATAACAAGAATTCGCCGCCTAAACTTTCCACCTGTTCTTTAACCACAGGTCGGGTATCAAAGGCTCGCACGATCGCCCCTAAACTTTTGGCAGTGCCGATCGCCGCTAACCCGGCCACCCCAGCCCCAATCACTAGGACTTTGGCCGGGGGAACTTTGCCCGCAGCGGTAATTTGGCCGGTGAAAAAACGTCCGAAACGATTGGCCGCCTCGATAATGGCGCGATACCCGGCAATGTTGGCCATGGAACTAAGGGCATCGAGTTTTTGGGCCCGACTAATGCGGGGCACCGCATCCATCGCCAAAACGGTAATATTTTTCGCCGCTAATTGTTCGAGGAGTTCCCCATTTTGGGCGGGCCAAATAAAGCTAATTAAGGTTTTGCCGTCCGGTAATTCGTTAACTTCACTGGGGGAGGGGGGACGAACTTTGAGAATAATATCGGCTTGGTTGAATAAGGCTTGACGATCGCCGACTATTTGGCAACCAATCTCTTCATAGAGGCGATCGGCAAAATCGGCCTTAGCCCCCGCCCCTGTTTCTAACAGGACATCAAAGCCCAGTTTTTGCAATTTTTTGGCCGTATCCGGCGTAACAGCGACGCGGCATTCTTGCTCAAAGGACTCCCGGGGCACACCGATACGTTTCGGCGGAGTGGTGATTTGTGTCTTGGGGGATTGCAGCGTTGTTTCAGGTGCAGCGATGGTCATAGGAGAATGTCAGAGGTAAATGCAGCGGTCTAGATCTGCATACTAAGGCGATCGCCAAGATTTGGCGCAAAATGTTTAAAATGCTTCATAATCCCCCCGGCTCAGATAACCAATCCCTCACCATGCGCCCCACCGCCCATTACAGTCACTTTAGCCCGACCGACTATTTAGAACTCGAACGTCTTAGCCCGATTAAGCATGAGTATTTACAGGGACAAGTAATCGCCATGGCGGGGGCAAGTAAAGCCCATGTGCTGCTTACAGGTAATCTTTCGGCATTATTCGTTAATCATTTACGGGGGCAAGCTTGTTTGGTTTACGCCAGCGATATGAAAGTTCGTTTACCCAGTTTGAATATTTTTTATTATCCTGACTTGGCCGTGACCTGTGATCCCGCCGATCGCCGTTCCGACGAAGATTTTATTCTCCATCCTAAGTTAATTATTGAAGTGTTATCGGATTCCACCGAAGCCTTTGACCGGGGCGATAAATTTGCGGATTATAAGGCGATCGCCGCGTTAGAAGAATATGTTTTAATCCATCAAAAACAAGTCTTGATCGAGCAATTTCAGCGCAAATCTTCCAATTTATGGCTACCAACCATTTATCAATCTCAAGACACGTTTTATTTAAACAGCATTAATTTTTCCTGTGTTGTTGACACAATTTACGAAAATCTGAATCAGTTATTCTAAAATTTTCCGCTCACATTTTCCCCATGACAACCCCCCATTCCATTAACGTTTGGCAAGACAAACCCGCCTGGTGCCAGCCCTGGACGATTATCCTGACGGGGATCACCCTGATCAGTACCAGTTGGTTGCTATTGCATCGGTGGTGGTTGACGATCCCGATCGCCAGCTTAATTTTTTTGTGGTGGGGCTATTTTTTAGTGCTGTATCCCCGCTTAATTAACCAAATGGCCAATCAAACGGTGGTATCGCCACCACCAACTAATTTAGACTAGGGGCGATCGTAGTTTTACCTGCGTCCTCATCATTGGCTTAATCGTTTTTAATTATGTCCACCAATACCCTGTGGGATACGCTGCTCAAACCGTTTTTTCAGACTTTTCTATTGGATCAAGGGGAACTGGAGCACATCCAAGCGGCTGTCGATTGGCAAGGGGGGGAAGCCCGTTACGCCCTAGCCCCCGGTGTTGATTATCCCGCTTACTATCAATCCCAAAATTTTCACGGCATTGAAGGGGGTTATTTAACCCAAACGGCAGCGGTCACCTACGATCCCATTACCCGCCATGTGTTACCCCCCAACGAAGACTGGGTCAGACAGGGGTTAATGGATCGGGTGGGGGGATTGCCCCGGCAAATTTTGGATCTGGGCTGTGGGACGGGAACCCAAACGTTGGCCCTGAAAAAAGCCTTTCCCTTAGCCACGGTAACGGGGTTAGATTTATCTCCCTTTATGCTCAGTTTGGCGGAATATAAAGCCCATCAGGGAAATTTAACCATTCAGTGGCGATCGGGTTTGGCTGAAGCAACGGGATTTCCAGATCAGCAATTTGATTTAATTACAGCGGCTTTATTGTTCCACGAAACCCCGCCAGCGATTAGCCAAGCCATTTTACGGGAGGCATTCCGGTTATTAACCCCCGGTGGACAGTTGTTGATTTTAGACGGCAACCAGGATAGTTTGCGCCAACAAGCCTGGCTCACCAGCATTTTTGAAGAACCCTATATTCAAGATTACGCCCAAGGAGATTTGCGATCTTGGTTACAGGATGCGGGTTTTGAAGCTGTTCAAACGGAAAGCCATTGGTGGGTACATCAAATCAGCCAAGGCCGGAAACCTTTGCCAGTGAAGTCATCCCCGTG
>JBJOGT010000182.1:0-2902 GCA_046048115.1 Cyanobacteriota bacterium
ACCTGTCCCCCGGCCATCTGTTCCGGCGGTGCAAACCCCATGGAGTAAATCCCCGTGGAACTGCCGGGATTCACATTCCCCGTTGCCACTTCTTTCACTGCACCAAAATCTAATAAAAACAATTGTCCCTCTTGATCCCGAATTAAATTAGAGGGTTTGATATCCCGGTGAATAGTGCCATTGCCATGGACAAAGGCTAAAATACTTAGCATTTCTGTCAAAACCCAGCGCACCTGATTTTCTGCCATGGGCCCCTGTTGTTCGATGGTTTTTTCTAAATCTTGACCACTGATAAATTCCTGTACTAAATAAAAAAAACGGTCTTCTTTCCCTGTGCGGGGATTGTCCACCATCAATGGAAAATAGGCATAAAGATCGGGAATCTGCGGATGGCGATCGCCGAGTTTTTCTAGCACTGTGGCTTCCCGTTCAAACAGTGATAAAGCTAAATTCAACTGGTCTTGATTTAAATTTCCCGACGGCTGAAATTGTTTAACCACACAAAAGCGCATGGTCGGGGTGAAGCGGTCCAACGCCAAATAAGCCGCCCCAAACCCCCCTTGACCCAATAATTTCACCGGCAAATAGCGCCCCGCGAGGATCAACGGCATCCGACAGTGGGTGCAAAATTTTTGTTGAGCCGTTTGCAATGTATTGCGGTTGTCCAGATCAGGAAAGGGATTTAAACGAGCACAACCGGGACGGGTACAGAGCAGATCCATTCGGCAATGACAGTCTTCAACGACAGTTAGTAAATGGTTTAGCTCAGTGTATCTTGTTTTTTTGTCAGGATTACCAGCGCAATCTAGACGTCTAACGGCACATATTTTTGTTAGTCCGCTCCTTTTAGCCCCCATTGGCCGCCCCATCCCCTATCTAACATGGACATCTTACCGACACCGATACTTCCGATGACGCTAAAAAATGCTTGTATTATGTCTGTATAGCCATCGCTGTTTCAACGTCCCCAGAGCAACTTTACCGATCCCTCTGTTGTCCATCCAGTAACGCAAGGACTTATTCCGCACGAATTGTGCGGTTCGGATGACATTGTCGATTCGGCGATACTGCTCCTCTTTTCCTTTAAGCTCGAACTCTAAAACTCTCATTGCTTTATACTGGCACGGGGAGAATAAGGTGACTTCGTTTGAAGAACCCACTAGTAAGGAAGTCAAGGCGCACGGCGCATCCCCGCCCTTTAGGGCAGAGTTTTCCCGCGCCATGTTCTGATAATGTTAAGAATTATGAAAAAAACCTGCGGGTTACGTTCAAATTTTTGTCCCTATGTCCACCGCCGCCACCCATAAGCCACGCATTCTTTCCGGGGTTCAGCCCACCGGCAATCTTCACTTAGGCAATTACCTCGGTGCCATTCGCAATTGGGTCGAACAACAGCAAGGCTACGATAATTTTTTCTGTGTGGTTGATCTCCATGCCATTACCGTTCCCCACAATCCCCAAAGTCTTGCCCAGGATACCCTCACCATTGCTGCTTTATATTTAGCCTGCGGTATTGATCTCAACCATGCCACCATTTTTGTGCAATCCCATGTATCAGCCCATAGCGAATTAGCTTGGCTGTTGAACTGCGTCACACCCTTAAATTGGTTGGAGCGCATGATTCAATTCAAGGAAAAAGCCGTCAAACAAGGGGAGAATGTCAGTGTCGGGCTGTTGGACTATCCCGTGCTCATGGCAGCGGATATTTTGCTCTATGACGCCGATAAGGTACCGGTTGGGGAGGATCAAAAACAACATCTAGAGTTAACGCGGGATATTGTTATTCGCATCAATGACCAGTTTGGTTCCCTGGAAAACCCGGTTTTAAAATTGCCAGAACCCCTCATTCGTAAGGAAGGGGCGCGGGTGATGAGTCTGACCGATGGCACGCGCAAAATGTCAAAATCCGATGAGTCGGAGTTAAGCCGCATTAACCTCCTCGATCCGCCCGACGTTATTCAAAAGAAAATTAAAAAATGTAAAACCGATCCCCAGCGGGGTCTCTGGTTCGATGATGGCGATCGCCCGGAATGTCATAATTTACTAACTTTGTATGCCCTGTTGAGCAATCAAACTAAGGAGGCAGTGGCTGAGGAATGCGGGGAAATAGGCTGGGGACAATTTAAACCCCTGTTAACGGAAACAATGATTACAGCATTAAAACCCATTCAAACGAAATATGCGGACATTATGGGCGATCGGGGAGAACTAGAGCGAATTCTCAAAGCCGGTAATGCTAAAGCCAACGAGGTTGCCCAGCAAACGTTAGCCAAAGTCAAAAACGCCCTAGGATTTTTGCCTCCCCTGTAGGCTATATTTTCTGCCCTTTATTCTTTGTTCTTTATTTTTTTAGTATCCGAACTTTTACCCATGATTAGCCAATTCCGCCAAGCCGCTCAACGCCAAGATTTCCTGATTACGGCTGAAGTGACGCCCCCTAAGGGGGGAAATCCAGAACGGATGTTAGCGGTGGCAGAAACATTAAAGGGCCGGGTTCATGGGGTTAATATTACCGATGGCAGTCGGGCGGTGTTGCGGATGTCGTCGATCGCCGCCTGTGTATTGCTGCAACAACGGGGCATTGAAGCCATCTGTCAAATGACCTGCCGCGATCGCAATTTAATTGGGTTACAGGCAGATTTAATGGGGGCCTACGGGTTGGGATTACGGAATATTTTGGCCTTAACCGGCGATCCGTTAAAGGCGGGGGATCATCCCAAAGCGAAGGCCGTTTACGATTTGGAATCAGTGCGGTTGTTGGGGTTAATTCGGGAACTCAACCAGGGCTTGGATTTTAACCAGTCCCCCTTGACCGATGGGGCATTAGATTTATTTGCCGGGGCAGCGGTGGATCCCCAGTCCAAAAGTTGGTCAGGGCTACAAAGTCGTTTTGATCGCAAAA
>JBJOGT010000183.1:0-6404 GCA_046048115.1 Cyanobacteriota bacterium
GCAGATCTGGGTTAACTCTTAGACTATTCCTATCCTATATCTGAGAAAACGGGGATGATTTGTTAACGATAAAAGGATGTCTAAGCTAGTTCAGTGATAGGGGTTGGTGACCGGAGGGGCAATTTTTTTTTGAGGAAATCATAACCTGGTAAGGTTCTGGGGCGATGGCCGCCGGGTTAGCTCCCCACCGCTGAGCAGAATGGGCTAGCAAACCCCTTTCGTGGGGAAACTTAAAACCGCTGCTGAAATTCAATTACCCCCCGACTATCGTCTTGGAAATTGCTAGAGCCACGAATGACGGTATTTTCATTGATCCGATACCGTAATCCCCACTGGGGCGGGCGATCGGTGTTAATCACCTTTTGGACTGAAACACCTAATTGTTGAGTTAAATCAATACCGGCTTCCGCCGCCACCCCAATCTGATTGCCTTGGCGTCGGTCTTCTTCATTGACTAGGGGAGTGGAAAAAATACGAAATTCGCTTAATCCCAAGGCTTCCCCAATCTGCCCTTGGACGGCACCGAGTACCGCCGATCCGGCTAGGTTAGCTAAACCGACCGTGGTTTGAACGTCATCTTGTCCCAGGGTATTAATAAAACCGCCCCCCAACAGGGTAATGATTTCCTGTTCCGATCGCCGGGGAGTACTGCTGAGTTGAATACTATCCTTAAGCTCGCTGGCATGGCCGGTAATTTGGGCTTTGATACGAACAGTTTGTAAACTTTCTTGGGTGGCGCTGAAGGGTTCGTCAATTTCCGATGATAATGGGTTGCGGGGGAGGCTATTGGTACGACTAGTTTCACTGGCTGAGCTGGTTAAATGCAAATCGAGATAGGGGTCAATCCCCCGGTTAGGCAGAAAGTAAACGGTATTGGTCTGGCTGCCATCTAGGCGTAACTGACTGGCAAAGAGGTTTATCTGTCCTCCTTTCAAGGTGATGGCTCCCTGGGGTTGGAGTTGGGCCATGGAGCCAAAGAGCCGGAGGTTACCCACCGCTGCAAAGTCCAGAAAGGGCAAATTTTGCACCCGAATATTATCGGCCAGGTTAAGGGTTAAGCCACGGAATTCCATGCCGTTGCGGCGGGGCTGGCTTGGGTTCCCGGTGGTGGGCAAAGAATTACCAAGTAAGATATTGCCGTCAAATAAGGTCAATTGACCGCCTAGCTTAGGGGCGATCGCCGTGCCGGTGACCTCTACCTGCCCCGCCATGGCCCCCTGGTAAAGGGAGGGGATATTAACAGCCAGGTTATTTAAACTCAAATGTAGGGGTTCGTCGGTGCTGGGCAAAGGGGTTTGTAGGGGGAGCATCCCACGGATAGCTAAATCGCCGCCACTGATTTTTCCGCTCAGATTGGTGACCTGAATCGTGTTTAAATCCGCCACGATTTGACCGTTGACTTCCGTGACGGGGGTATGGGGTAAAACCTGCGCGGCGATCGCTGCATCCTTGAGGGTAATTGATCCCAGGCCTTGGAGATGGTGGAGGGTTTGGGTTTGGGGGTCGAGGCGACCAAATAGGCGTAAATCCACATTGCCTTGACCGTTTAACCAGGTTAGTTGTTGATTGGTTACCAGATCTAACAAACTCAGACTGTCATTGTTGAGCCGTAACGCCAGGGTAAATTGATCCGATTCCGGTAGTTGACGGGCAAAGGGAAATACATAGGGCACTGATCCTTCGAGAATGAGCGGTTCTGTCTGGGGATTAACCACACTCTGTAACTGAAAATCGAGTCGCCCCCCTTGGTAGCGGAATTCCCCCCCTGTATTTTGGAGGGCCAGGGTTGGAAAACGACTGTCTTGGATTTCAAGGTTGCCTTGGAATTGGGGATCATGGCGGGTTCCTCCCAGGCGAAAATCTGCAAAAACAGTCCCTACTGGTCTGAGATGGTCGGGAACATTAAATAATGCCACCACGGGAGCCAGGGGCACAGCATGGAGTTGCAGTTGTCCAGTTTGGGCATCGGGCCCTAGTTCGCCCTCAATCCGTAAAAAGTGATCCCCACTTCTGAGTTCTAGGGGGTCTACGGCGATCGTTTCCCCCTGCCAACGACCAGCCAAGGTTAATTGGTCGAGGTGATAATCTTGCCATTGCCAATTGTGACCCCGGAGGGTGAACTGGGCGGCGATCGGGTCAATGCCATTGCTCTGGGCTATAATTTTGCCTTCAAAATCCCCCTGAAGATCCTCCAATTTTGGTAGGGTTGCCATCATTCCCCTGGGCTGAACTGATTGGGATTGCTTCCCCTGGGCTAATTGCGCTTTACTGGCGGAGAGTTGATTGAGTTGGTCGTAAAGACTAGCGGAACCGTCCCCCAAGTTAACCAGCGGTTGTTCTGGATCTTGACCTTCACCATATAAATCCTTGGCTTTGGCGTAGGTGGGGGGGTATAGTCCCCGTTGTAAATCCTGCCAGTCAAATAGATGAAAGGTTTCTAAAATATCTTCAATGCGACTATCCCGAAAACTAACTGAACCGTCCCATTGGGGAGTTGGCTCTTGAAAATTTACATTGCCCTGTATTAAAAACGTGCTTTTGCCATAGCGTAATCGACTATTGTCAATGCTTAATTGACCCTGATTAAACTGAAAATTTGCTGTTAAATCCTGGCCCCGAAAACTCCCCCAGCGGGGATCTTTGATGGTGATTCGCTTACCGATCGCCGTTTTTTGGGCCAAATTAATCTGAAAATTCCCCGATAATTCCCCGGCTAGGGGTTGCTGCTGAACCTGGGTAAGGGCGGATCGGAGAGTCGGGGTTGGGGCTGGGGCAAAGGCGATCGCCGTGGGCAAACTAGCCTGTAGTGCCGTTAATGGCAAGGCCTGGGCGGTCAAAAAGAATTGATCAGCTTGGCGCACCCCAGTCAGTTTTAGATCCTGCTGCTCAAACAAGATTGAGGTGGGCTGATGGTGGCTATCTAAGGCCAATTTGAGGGTTTCGTCTTGGCCTTGTAAGGCAAGGTATAAGCCCTGATCATTCTGCTGGATCTGTCCGGTTAACCAGGGAGAAAAACGATAATCCCCCAACCGTAAATCGGCGATCGCCATCTGACCCTGGATATTTGGCTGGGTTGCCGTTCCTGTCACCTGTCCCTGAAAATTTAGTTGACCCACAATCGGTGCGGCAGCCGGGGAGGGGACCAACTGGCTCAGGGGGAATTGTTGGGTTTGAACCTGCAAATGGAGGTTTTGGATCCCTTGAATAAAATTAAATCCCGGTTTGACAGCACGAAGCGGCACCGTTACCTGACCCTGGGCTGTTAATCCCTCACTACGTAGGCGATCGAGGTTGAGGGTATTTCCCCGCCAATCAAAAGCGACTTGTACGGGATTTTTCAGGGTTTTCCAGCCAGCAGTACTGCTTAAATTGCCTTGAATGTGACTGAATTCCGGGGCTTTACCTTGCCACGTCCCTGCCAGTTGTAAATTACCCCGTACTTGCCCTGGTTGGAAAATCTTGATCTGTTGCCACGCTAGCCCTGGGGTGCTTAATTGGGCTTCAAACCGTTGATTTTTTAAACTCGCTTCCGTAATGGTGATTTTGCCTTGGGGCGATCGCCATTGCCCGGCCCCAAACAGTTGCCATTGATCCAAACCCTGATTCACATTACCCTGGGCCGCCAACCGGCCATCCACAAAACCCGATTGCCCCTGGGTCAGAGTGATAGGTAACGCCTGGACAGGAAAAGACCGGGAGACGAACTCCCCTTGCCATTGGTTATGGGCCAGTTGAAATTGTTTAAGGTGAATGGTGCCTTCTCCCACCTGCCAACGCCCCTGCCCCGTGGCATTAATCTCCGAAACCGGCTGCTCTAAACGACCCTGGGCGACGATTTGACCAGAAATGCGTCCCTGACTCGGTTTGCCTGTGGCCGGTATTAGGGTTTTAGCCGGTAAATGGGTGCCATTAACCGTGGCTTGCCATTGTCCCCGGCGCAGTTGGAATTGGGAAATGGTTACGGCTCCTTGGGGAACCGCGACATGGGCATTTCCTTGGGCTGTTAATTGGGTTAAGTCTCCCTGCTGACCTTTAAGATTCACTAGGGCTGAAATCCGACCTTGGCCCAAAGCTGGTTTTAAAAAGTCGGGTAAATCCTGGGCCAGAAATGGAACCGATAATTGTTGCAGTTGGAAATCGCCTTGCCAATTCCCCCCTTGGTAGGTGAAGTTTTGACTCTGGAGAGTCCCTCCCGCTAGGGGGAGTAAAACATTAGCTTGGGCCTGCCAGGTTTTGGGGTTGGCCAATTCCCCGTGAACCGTGGTTTGCCCAGATAGGGGTAAAACGACAGGAAGTTGGGACTTAAATTGGCTCGGTAACCAGGGTTGAGCATTGACCGCTTGGGCGTTGAGTTGCAGTTGAAAGGGTTGCCATTCCGTTTGGCCATTTTTAATACGACTGGTCACCTGCCCTACCCCAGTAATCTCACCACCGTCTTGGGGAATGGCTTTTAAATGACGAATACTGACCCGGTTATCGGTAATGTGTAAATCCGTTTTGAGATCCCGCAGGGTTAATTTTTCAATCCGCACTGGATTTTTACCCGTCTGGCGGAGCTTAACGTGGACATCGGGTTTTTCTAAGGCCCCTTGGATTTGAATTTTGGAGGTGAGTTGACCGCTCAGGGGCACGGTGGAGCGGGGAAAGTGTAACGCCTGAAAAATTTGATCAATGGCTAAGGGCTGGGTGGCGATCGCCAGTTGAAATCCCTCCCGCCAATCGAGATAGCCAGTGGCTTGGGCTTGGAGTTGGTCGAGGTTAGCTTGAATTTTACCGAAATGAATTTTACGGCCCTCAAAGAATAAGGGGCCCTGAATATAGGTTAATGTCCTGGCTAATTGTGGTAATTTAAGCCGTCCTTGCTCGATGTCAACTTTGCCATCCAAAGATACTAACTTCTGATCCTGAACGGCGATCGCCAGTTGACTGTTTAACTCTCCTCCCCGCAAATCCAACGGTAACGGTAATAATTCCCTTAGGGGGGCAGCGGGTAAATGGCGGGTTTCGACCTTGAGTTTTAAACTTTGTTGATTGCCGTCCAATGTCCCCCGGATGGTTAAACGGGAACGGGGATGGGGAGCGGGTAATAACTTGCCATCAAGTTCAAAAGTCAGAATTTGATCGGCGGACTGAGGCGCAATGCGGGCCGACTTAAGCTGGAGTTGCACCGGGGGATTCAACTGTTGGGAGGCAAAATGCCGCGTTACTAAACTTCCTTGGGCGTCTTTAATCACCAAGGCGTTTAAGCGCAGGGGAAAATCGTCCCCCATCTGGTCAATCTCTGTCTGTAACCACGCCCCCGATCGCCCTTGTTCAAAATAGGCTTGGGGTTTAATGGCGGTAATGGTTAACCCTAGCCGCCGATCCCACAAATATTGCAGGGGATTGTAACTAATTCGCAACCCTTGGAGTTTGACCCAGTTGGGATCGTGCTGGGTTGAAGCAATGGTCGTCCCTCCAAATTCTAAATGGGTCAGGGAAACACTTTTCAATTTCCCCAGGGTAACGGGTCGATTCAGAAAGTCTTGAACGCCCCTTTCCACCAACGGCGCAACATCGTTGTAAACCCAGCCATGGGCATAATATCCGACGCCAACGGCGATCGCCGCCCCCCCGACACAACTGATACCCCAGATTTTGGCGTAGCTCAAATTTGCCCCCCCCAGGCCAGCCAGAGGGAGCAGTCCGGGCGAGGACTCAGACTGTCTAGGATCGGTGACCATATTCCTATCTGTTGGGTTGTCTCACACCTTTGCCCCGCAAGTTAACATATCTAATCAGGATCTGGCTAACCTATTCACTATCCTAACTAGTCAAACTTACCAAGAAAAAACCGCTCGGAAAAGGAGACGAAATCAGACAGCCCTAGGTTTCTTGCCTAAGCTCTAAAATTTTTTAGGATCGTTGGAAACGCAATGCTTCAATGGATTGGGCGGTGAGAAAAATACCAAGGAAAATATAACTGACAAATAGGACTAAGCTTTTACTGGTTACCAAGCCTTCAATTAAATCTTGATAATTTTGGAATAACGATAAATAGGAAAAAACACTGGCGATCACCCCCCCTAAATTTTGCGCAAAAACATCCAGAATCCAAAGGGTTAACACAAGGGTAAACGTCAAAATATAGGAAATAATTACGTTAGAGGTTAGGGAAGAAATAAACATACCCAGGGATAAAACGGCTGCCGCCACAAGAATAACTGCCAAATTTGCTAGCAAGATAACATTGGCTGGCATAGGGGGATTAGATGCACTAAAAACAATGATTTGATAAATCCATAGGGGAATTAATAACACCGAAAAAAAGCTTAATGCCCCCAATAATTTCCCCACTGCTACCACCCAATTAGTCACCGGAGAAGTTGCCAATAATTCCAAAGTCCCCCGCTTACGTTCTTCCG
>JBJOGT010000184.1:0-4733 GCA_046048115.1 Cyanobacteriota bacterium
GATGAGGTAGGGCGCATAGGCCTGACACAATCCCCAACAACCGGCGAACATCCCCGGTGGATTAATCAACGTCGGCAACGGCAACCCCTTCATCACGCTGGCGGCAAAATACCGGGCCGCATCCGCTCCAATACCGCCCAAATACTTGATAACGGTGGACGACACCACCCAGGCCAACGCTTCTGTTGCCACAGGAACCTGTAAAAAATTACCGAGTAACCAACTGGCAATCTCTTGAATAACTTTGATGCTGGTGCCGGTGGGGTCAATGGGGGTGAGGGCAAAGCGAGGAACACTCCCCTGAACTTTGGCTTTCATTCCCGCCTGTACTCGTTTGAAGTGATTGAGTTTGTTTTGGGCCTGCCGTTTGGTTTTCTTCAAGGCTTTGGGGACTTCTCCTGTTATGGCCCCAATTTGGGCAACGACAGCATCAAAGACAGACTGGGCTTCATCAACAATGCCATCAATCAACTGCTGTAAACGGTTTTCCTCGGCTTCCATCTCCGCCTGGGGGGAATGGGGTAATGGTTGGGCGATCGCCTGAAGAGGAGTTTCTAGTTCAGTGAGTAATCCTTGGGCATCCGTGGAGGCTTCCAAAATAGCTTGATTATAGGAATTAGGGCTACCTAAAAGACTGCCTTGGGAGGCTAATCTTCCCGCATACTTTTCAGAATTAAAGGCTTTATTGACCGCATAACTACTTTCCAATAATAAAAAGCCTAAATCTGTCACGACTCCATTATCCAAGAAGGATAATAAAAAAGCTGTTTCTGGTGTTTCTCCCAATGCTTGAATGGGGGCAAGAGATTGTAAAAAATTAGTGGGAGCGTCCAAAACTTGATTCAGCCAACTCGATACCTTTAAGGCTGGTTTACTGAGCCAGTAATCATCAATAATTCTTGCTCTTAAATAATCGTAGGTCATAAACGCTATCGCTTGATGGGGGTGTTGTTTTTTGGACGCCGACAATGACCGATTATATCGAATGTCAAGGACTATTTTATCCCTTCCCCAGCAATGAACCATCTGATGAATATTGGGAAGGTGAAGACGAGGCAAACCAGTCAATAGAAGCAGACAATTCAACTGCTATCTTAACCTGGGAGGAGTTCTAAATGGAAGCGGCTTTTTTCACAGGTCACCGTGATTTTAATCAGTCAGTCCCCATCAATTCCTTGATTGCCATGGCCAGTCTTCAAGAGGTTCAAAACTTCTATGTTGGTATGGCATTAGGGACTGATTTGTTAGCGGCTAAATTGTTAGGCGATCTTCAGCTTAATTGGACAGCCGTTATTCCCTTTGAGGGACACACTAAACGCTGGAAAACTGCCCAGAGAAATGCTTATCAGGAGATTATTCAAACTGCCCAATCCCAAGTCACTATTGCTTCCAAATTCAGTTATGGAGCCTATCATCAGCGCAATGACTACATGATGAAACAAGCTCAATTATGTCTTGCAATCTATGACGGACGAGAGACTGGGGGAACCGCAACAGTCATTAAGAAGGCAATAAAGCGTTCCCTTTCTGTCATTATCTTCAATCCTCAAAACAGTCAATTTACCTTTCATTAATTACAATCTAGGGAGGACGCTTCGGGCAACCGGGGCGTTTTTTTTGGAACTTGTACAGATTAAACTTCATCTCAAAGATGCTGACTTTTGGTTAATCAATAAGCATCAAGCTGAAAAGTTAGGCTTCCCCAATTATGACGGTCATGGCATGGGCATTAAAGTAATTGATTCTACCCGTTTAGATTCTCGTTATCTCTATTATTATTGTCTATACTTATATCAATCAAAAGTATGGCACCGTCGAGCAGTAGGGTCTATTCCTTTAAAGTATTTACGAGTCAATGATGTTCGTCAAGTTATTAATGCTATCGCCTGCTGGTAGTGATTCCTTTTTCAATAATTAATCATGACGATTAAATTACCCTATGTCCCCAATGATTATCGCTTAGCTGCCCAAAGATTCAATGAGACAGTTAAGCGTTTTAAACAACTGCAAGTTATTGGTGAGCAATTAAAGCATCAACCTGAATTAATGGAGATTCATCATGAGTTCACTTTCGATATTAAACGACAAAGCCAGACAAAATCTCAACAATTACTCGCTCACTCAGGCAGTTCAAGGTCTGAATGAAGAAAGTCTTCAGCAATTACTGGAGCAAGTTAAAAGCTTTAATGAATTCAATGACGATAATGATCCTTGGGATGAACATGATTATGGTCGCATTGAATTTGAAGGCAATACTTATCTCTGGAAAATTGACTATTACAACAAAAACCTGACGGGTCATAGTCCCAATTCCGCTGATGATTCCGTTACTCGACGCATTATTTGTGTGATGCGCTCAGATGAGTATTAAACCAAGCAAATTTTAGTTGGCGATCGCCATTTGGTGGTCGCTCTTTTTTTTGCCATGAAACACAAATCTAAAGAACCTCCTTGTCATTGTGGTGCTTATCCCTTCCCCCATCGTCCTTACGGCGGCAAATGTGAAGGGCCAGAACCAGAGGAAGAAAATGAATCCCTGACTGCCTATCAACTAGAGCGGCAGTTATTAGGCTGTTCTTTTCAGGAATTTACTAATCCTAATCTGAGATCCCAACTTCACTAATAATCATGAAAAACAGGAACACTATCGTCTGACAGTGGTGTTCTCTTTTGTTTTGAAGCATTCCGATGACTGAAACCCCTCAACCTTACAAAACCGGCAAAGATGATTTTCGTGAAGACAAGCCGTTTATGGCATCCTTTGAGCCGGAAATCCCGTTCAATGCAAGTCTGCCTGAAATGTGTGTTTATGCCGACGATTACCTCTATGCCCTTGGAGAATATCTCGCTTCTACCTTTGATGAACACTATTTGAATATGGCACTCAACGGATTGAATCGGGGCATCTGGGACACAATTCGAGCAGGAAAACAACCACCGACTAAACCCTTTATTGTCGTCAATGAAGAGTTTTAGTATTTGTTACTATAATCTATGGGCGATCGCCGAAGGGTGGTCGCTTTTATAATGAAATCATTAAATTCCCCCGCAATTTATCCATGAACCATCAACGCATTACCTTAAATCCTAATATCATGGGAGGAAAACCCTGTATTCGGGGAATGAGAGTCACCGTTGGCACAGTAGTAGGTCTGGTAGCCTCTGGCCATACGATTGAAGCCATTCTTGATGATTATCCTTACCTTGAAAAAGAGGATATCTTTGCCGCCCTTTCTTATGCTGCTTAGCGTTCAGTTTGCAGAGAAACTTGAACAGAGAGCGCTCATTAGTGTCAATACCAATCGAGCCAAAGTAAGAATATTACCTATTAATTAAGTTTTTTAGATAAAGAGTATTCCGAGAGGCTTTTCCATGGCGTAATGCTATCGCCTATGGAGAGTGTCTTGGGTTGCTTGTAGAAGCAGCCTTGAGCATCATCGCAATGTCGGTGGTGCTTTTTTTTTGGAGAAATTCACAATGAAAACCATTACCTTTGCTGGAATTGAAGGAACCATCATCAGTCAATCTCCCCATGGCAATTTTGTTTGTGTCTCACTGGCAGACCATTTGACCGTTTGTGGAACCTATTCCAATAAGTTCAAGTGGGAGGATAGCCCAGAATCAGAATCTGGTTTCAACAGTTTCATCGTTTATTTAGGCGTTAATTCCAATGCCGAAGTCGAGAACTGGCTTAACCTCATCACTGAATATGGCGGTTATTGCAAGCCAGACGAAAGTGAAGCGCGACCGGCAAAACGGGTAACAGCCTATCCCCTAGAAATCAAAGTGCGGGGACTGACACCAGAGGCAGTGGTCAAGTTAGCCCAGGGGGGCTGTGATGAATAACGTCACCATCGTTTTTCAGATTGATAATGCCGCTTTCGTTGATGATTTTGCTGGGGAAGTAAACGCCATTCTGGAATCGGTCAGTCAACAAATTCGCCAAGGTCAACGGGAAGGCATTCTCCGCGACAGTAACGGCAATAAAGTCGGTTCTTTCACCATTTCTTTTGATTAATCGAGGTTGCCCTAGTGTCGCACTGGGGCTTTTTTTTTAGGAGTTCACCATGTTAATTGTCCAAAATGGTACAAAGTATGGCTTTGTTGGTCAGAATCGGCTCTACATCGGTCGAGCTAATCGTGACTTGCCCGCCAGTCCCCTAGCAAATCCTTTCATCCTTGGTAAAGATGGCGATCGCCTGATGGTCATCGAAAAATTTAGAAAGTGGTTATGGCCTCAAATCAAACAGTGGCAGAAAACGGGAGAAATGACCGAGGCGATGATGGCATTGAAAAATTTAGCCGTTGATGTCTCCGAAAATCAAACCATCGTCTTGACCTGTTGGTGTAAACCAGAAGCCTGTCATGGAGATGTGATTGTCAGTTGTGTTAATTGGTTAGTTCAAGAAGGCTTGGTTTGATTGGTAGGCGATCGCCAATCTAAAGATGGATTTGAAATTGAGGCGATCGCCGTTTTTTGGGGATAAATCAAGAAGCCCGGAGTCAAGAGGGTAGCGGGAGGTTATCTGTGGGGAGCGGCTATCGCCGAGAGGGGGCAGTTTCTTTTTCATTTTTGAGGATTAATTCCATGTCTGCTAAAACTCCTGAAATTTCCTTTGGTATCACTCTCCAGTCCAAGTCTCAACGTGCAGTATCTCAATTGCGGGATGGTTTGCGAATTGTAGCTTGGCAAGATTTTCGGTCTACTCATAAAGAATTAGTTGGTGAAGGAA
>JBJOGT010000185.1:0-4366 GCA_046048115.1 Cyanobacteriota bacterium
AATTAATGTGGGGTTTCAGGGATTGCCAACAGCGAATTTTATGGCGCAGGCTGCCGCTAATTTGCTCAAGATCAATGTTAAGCAGGGGTAGAGGCAAATCATTGTCCGAGGATAGACAACACTTGCTAACTGGTAAGGACAGAACCTGTACAAGGGCTTCCTGGGTTAGACAGGCAAGAATCGCCCGACTTTCTTCGTGGGTTAGGGTCTTACTTTTCCATAATTGATAAAAATAATTATATTCTTTAGTAAAACTGGTGGGAAATTTTAGATTATGAGCCAAGACATTGCGGGTTAGTAAATAGCGACAACGTTCCGTTAACCCAATGGAACTATTGGCATAGTTGACTTTGCCATTCCCCATGTAAATTTTCCAAGCGACAAATTCATCATCAGGATTTTGGATAATAATGGTTCCTGTAAATCGGTCTCGATTTAATTGGATTAACAGCTCACTAGGGTGAGTCCTTAAAAACTGATGATTAGCCATTGTTTGATGTTAACCCCAATGGTTTACTGGGCAATACGCCGGGCCAACGCCGATATTTGAGCCAAAAGCCTCCTAAGCAGAGTGCCACGATCGCCACAGTGCCGATCGCCAAATAACTGGGAACCCAAAAAATAGCTTCAATAGTATTAATCTGGCCGGGCTTTAACTGCCACAGAGCCGGTGAGAGGGGGTCGGGGAGTTCGCTGGGGTCCGTTTCTAAAACTTTGATCCCCAAGGGCGTTTGTAGGTCAAATTGCAAGTCAATTAAGGAACCAGGGCTAAGGATAATGTTGCCTTGGTTGGATAAAACCCCGAGGGCTCGTAAATCCACCGTTAACTGTAAATGATTGCGATCCACCAATAGCCAATTGCGCTGATCAAGGGCCAGTTCTGCTTTTAAATTGAGCAAATCCAGTTGATCCGGCTGGGGGGCGCGTCGATTGGTGGGGGGGTCTGGGTTAAAAAATTGATTAAATTTATCGACTAATTCTTGGCCATTGCCAAAGGGAATGGTAATCACTAATTCTTGGGAGGAAGGATGATCCACCTTTCCCCGCAACGCTTTAGCCCGTTGTTCTAAGCTTTTTAACCAGCGATCGGCTTCCGCTTGGCTGAGGGTGGTTAACTGTTCCCCTAAAACAATATGTTGGACAATTTCGCCCCGGTGTTGCTCCGTAAACTTGATGCCCACATCATAATTCACACACCCCGTCAACAAACAACAAAGGCAGCAGAACAGAGGAAATAAACGTTTTAGCCATTGTCGGGGATACATGGTGGGGGAGCCTCATCAGACAGCGGTGGTCAATCATTACCAAACTTGACCTTAGTATATCAACGCCCTTCCCTTCCCTTAACGAGGGCTGACATAAATCTTCTGTGACTGAACGGGGATTAACGGGCAAACTGACCCAACATTTTTACCTCTGGCTCTAGTTGTAAACCATGGTGAACTTCCACCTGTTCCCGCACATGGAAAATGAGGTTAAACACATCCTGGGCTTTGGCCCTGTCGATGTTGACAATAAAATTGGCGTGACGATGGGAGACTTCTGCGCCGCCGATACGAAAGCCTTTTAACCCTAATTCTTCAATTAAGCGGGCCGCAAATCGGGGGGTGGGATTGCGAAACACGCTGCCACAGTTGGGTTTATCGTAAGGTTGGGTACTTTTGCGTTGATGGAGGTTCCGGGTAGTTTGGGCCATAATTTCTTCCCGTTCAAAACCTGGGGTTAGTTGAAAGGTTGCTTCCACCACGAACCGGGGATCGGCTTGGAGCACCGATGTGCGATAACTAAAGCCCAAGTCTTCATTCCGTAAAACCGTTAATGATCCATCAGCGTTCATCACGGTGGCACTAACCAGGGTTTCCGCCGTGCATTGGTTGTGGGCCCCCGCATTCATGACCACAGCCCCCCCCACAGTTCCAGGAATACCTACGGCCCAATCGAGGCCTTTCCAACCCCGTTTTGCTGCTTGCCAACCGACTTTGGCGATGGGTTCTCCGGCGGCCATGGTAATTAAGCCTTGATGGTCGTCAAAAGTTCCCCGACGGAGATAGCGAGTGCTGATTACTAATCCCGGTAGTCCCTGATCGCTAATTAATAGGTTAGATCCGGCTCCTAAAAAGGTTAACGGTAAACGTTGGGTTTGCCACCATGCCATGACCGCCGTTAAATCGGACAGAGACCGGGGAGCGGCATACCATTCTGCTGTGCCCCCGACGCGATAGGTGGTCAATTCTGCCAAGGATTTTTGTGGTTCAATGACCAAGTCTGTCCCTTCCAGGGCGATCGCCGCGTAGGGAGTAGGGGTCGGGCGGGTGGCAGGGGAAATGATCATGGTAATGGGACGGGGAGAAATCAGCAATATTAAAAACAGCGTGGCAATCAGCCCTTAAGCGCAGGCGGCTAAAACTGTCGGAATTTGTTGGTTAAGATTACCGGCTCCTAAAAATAAAACCAAATCACCGCCCTTGAGAATATTGGGTAGGAATTGGCTTAAGGCAGCTAGGCTGGGCTGGTAGATCACATGGGGGTGGTGTTGACTGACGGCTTGGGCGAGGTCTTCCCCCTGAATATTATGAATATTGGTTTCTCCGGCACTATAAATATCAGTTAAAACCACCACATCCGCATCCTTAAAGGCCGCTGCAAATTCCGCCAAAAAAGTATGGGTACGACTATAACGATGGGGTTGGAAAATGGCCACCACCCGCTCCTGTTTGCCGTGATCGACCTTTTGCCGGGCCGCCGATAGGGTGGCTAATAATTCGCTGGGGTGATGGGCATAGTCGTCAATGAAGGTAATGCCATTGCAATAACCCTTGTGTTCAAAGCGGCGTTTGGCCCCCCCAAAACCGGCGATCGCCGGGGCAATCACCCCAAACTCAAGACCTAACAGCCGACCGACGGCCACTGCGGCCAAGGCATTACTAATATTATGATCACCGGGTAAACTCACCGTCATCGTGCCCAGATAGTTCCCCTGTTCCCAAACCTCCACTTGGTTACCATGGGCTAGGCGGGTAATGTTTCGCCCTTGATAATCCGCTTCGGGGCGATTGTGCAGACTATAGGTAATCGTCGGGGTTAGATGTTCCCGCACCACGGCGCAATCAATACAACCGATCAGGGTCTGGCAATGGGATTCAAATTGATGGAAGATTTTGACCACGTCCTCAAGGGTGGCGTAATGGTCGGGGTGATCCAATTCAATATTGGTAACAATGCCAATTTCAGGGTGATGTTTGGTTAACGAGCCATCGGATTCATCCACTTCCGCCACGAGATATTCCCCCGCCCCCAAATACGCATTGCCCTGCCAGGCATCCACTTCGCCCCCCACCACAATAGTGGGATCAAGCCCCGCTTCTTTTAGCACATAACCGATCAAACTACTGGTCGTGGTTTTACCATGGGTTCCCGCCACCCCAATGCCCCGGGATTCCGCAATCAAGGCCGCTAAAATATCAGAACGGTGATAAATCGGACAATGGTTGGCGATCGCCGCCTGGTATTCCGCATTGGACGCATTAATCGCCGTTGAACACACCACTTGGGGTAAGGCGTGGGTCTGAAAATGACCATTACCATTGCCAACAGTCTCTGACCCTTTACGAATTAATGTCTCCACCGCTAATTCTCCTGTACTGTAAACCGGCAACTTAGTATATTGACTCAACTGTAGCGATTGAAAATATTGCAGATTCTCGGCGACCTGCTGATGAAAAATTTTAGCCCCCACGGATTCCAGGCGATCGGTAATGTGACTTGTGCGGAGATCAGAACCCGATACCGGCAGATGACGTTTAGCCAATACATAGGCCAGGGCCGACATACCAATACCACCAATTCCCACAAAATGGAAAGGACGACCGCTAAAATCCACAGTATTCACAGCAATGCTCCTCACAAGCCACAAAGTTAATGTTTAAATCCTCTGCCGGTTAACCGTACCCGCAATTAGGCGACATCATAGCAAAAACCCTACCCCAAGGGATAGGCAAAACTATCATCCCATGCTAGATGCTGACGTTAAACCAGAAAAGAAAGATTCCTAGCCACTACCGCCACGCAATTTAGGCAAAAAACATAGAAACCCCCTGCCCCGGTGGGTCTGGCCAGACCCGTGGGCTAAATAACATACAAGCATTTTCACCCCGGCGCTCCGCCCCCTTGATCAATTTATCCCCCGCTTAAAATTCAGGATCGAAGTGATCAACCTTTAGGATATGATTGGTGTCATTAATATTTCTTAAATGTACTGAGCTAAAACACAGAGGGCAAGAAGAACGTGATTAGAGTAGCAATCAACGGATTCGGACGGATCGGACGCAACTTTCTTCGTTGTTGGCTAGGTCGCACAGATAGCCAA
>JBJOGT010000186.1:0-3324 GCA_046048115.1 Cyanobacteriota bacterium
TCCTACTCCTAGGGGGCGACTCTTTTTGGCAGGGAATTTTTAGCTGGTTCCCCCAACCGTGGGATCGTAAAGTTCCCCGCTACACCGCCGAAATTTTCAAAGATTATTTTTTAAGCCGTCTCATTTTGGCCACAGGTTCCAGTATCGCCCGCCTAGTGGTGTTTGCGTTGCTGGGTTTACCCTTTGCCATTTTATTTGCCTTTGGTCTGGGGTTAGCCAGTTTAATTCCCTTTGCCGGAGCCGTGGTAACCCTCTTTGGCACAATTATTTTGGGCTTAAAAAGTGGTGGGTTTGCAGTTAAATTTTTCCTCAGCGCTATTGTGATTGATCAAATTACGGATAATGCCATTGCCCCGAAATTAATGGGGGACAAAATTGGCTTGAATCCCGTCTGGATTTTGATTTCAATTTTTATTGGGGCCGAATTAGGCGGGTTATTAGGGGTTTTACTCGCTGTCCCTGTGGCTAGTGTAATTAAACGCATTGTCGATGAATTACGGTTCGGTGAGGCGGTGGATAACGGTGCAGAAAACAGCTTTGAAAACAAGGACGATAATGGCACCGAATCCCCTGGAACTCTACTTTGAACAGCCCCAAAATTTAGCTTGAGGGCATCTCAATTAATTCTCTTATTACAAAAAATAACCCCGATATAAAAGGCTATTCTCAATAAGCACCCTATTGTTTGAGGTGCCCTTGAGTTGGGATTGGTAATCATACATTGCCTGATAGCTGTTAGGCATGAACCTGGCCATCGGGCATAATAGCCCCCTGGAAATTAGCCCCGACCATATTGGCACTCATTAAATCAGCCCGGACTAAATTGGCATTGGAAAAATTAGCATCCATCAAGTTCGACCGAGCCAGAAATGCCTCAATTAATTCCGTCTCCCGAAAATTTACCCCCGTTAAATTAGCCCGGCTTAAATCAGCACTATTCATCCGCGTCATACTCAGGTTAGACCCACTTAAATTGCTCCGATTTAAGCACACATGGGTCATGATCGCGCCCTGACAATTAACCCCCATCATTTCCGCCTGGGGAATTTGGGCCCTCATTAAATTGGC
Organism: Cyanobacteriota bacterium; assembly: GCA_046048115.1. GTDB lineage: Bacteria > Cyanobacteriota > Cyanobacteriia > Cyanobacteriales > Microcystaceae > Synechocystis. Next base: position 1,069 of record JBJOGT010000186.1, read on the forward strand.
ATTTTGGAGATTTGCCCCCACTAATCGTGCCCCCGCAAGATTGGCATCAGTTAATAATGCCCCTTTTAGATTGGCATTGGTTAAATCCGCTTTACGTAAATCCGCATCCCGTAAATTAGCTTCCTTGAGGTTGGCATTGGTTAAATCTGCTCGGCTTAAATCCACCCCTTTCATATTGGCCCCCTGGAGGTCAGCTCGACTGAGAATGGCGGCTTGGAGGTTAGTATAATAACTTTTCTTTTCTTGGCGCATATTAGCCCCCCGTAAGCAGGCTCCAGTTAGGGTCGCACCACTGAGATCAGCACCGCGCAAGTCAGCCCCAATCAGATTGGCATCTTGAATAGTCGCCAAGGTAATATCACTATCTCGCAAAATTCCCCCCTGGATGAGTGCTCCGTGGAGATTAGCACTGCGTAAATCCGCCGCTGATAAATCTGCTTGGTTAAGACTTGCTCCGCTGAGGTTAGCCCCGACCAAATTGGCTTGGCTTAAATTGGCTCGATTGAGATAGGCAAACAGAAAGTTAGCTCCCCGCAGATCGGCTTCATTCAGGATAATGCCGATCAAGTCCGCTGTCGAAAGATTAATCCCCGGCAGTTTTAACCCCGTGAATAGGGTTTCGCCCCTGTGATAGCGCTGGATGAGTTCCTTGGCGTCCATAAATTTACTCGCTGGGGAAAGACAAACATTACGATTATTATTCCCGATGGTACGACAGAAACTGACACGAATCTCTGGCCAGGTTTACAACAACGGCTTAAGAATTTTAATTAATGTCTGGGCTGTCTGTTGATAGGCTTCTTGTTCTAGCATTTGGTTTGCTTGGGCATTGAGTTTTACTTCAACGTCATTGGGGCGTTTGCGACTTAAAAGTAGTTGCTCTACTAAGTCATCAAGTCCATAACTCCGAATCATGCCCCAGTCTTGACCATTTTCATCCCAACTTTGGAAGAGAACGGAAAAAAGTAAAATTTTTGCCCGTAGGGGATTGGTATATTGCATGATTTCTGAACGTAAGTCGAACAGATTATACTGTTTGGGCTGAGAAGGAACAGAGATAGAGGGGGAAGGAACAGCAGCGCCTAAAACGGTGACAATGGGATCGGTTTGACGAGGTTTTCTTTCTGCTTCCCCTAGGGCGGGGGGGGGGGGAGGAATGGGAATAGAGTGGAGGTCAATGATGGAAGTCTGGAGGTGATCTTCTGCTTGTTGATGTCTGGCGATCGCCAGGGCCGGTTCTGCCTTGACCATTTGGGTGGGTAGAGCAGTGGGTGGTTCATCCAGATCGGACATGATGGTTTCCTCTAAACTTTCATAGAGAACAGCCATTTGAGTCATGATCAATTTGGCGATCGCCAGATAGAGAGTCGCCTTGTTGATATTGTTAACAATTTGATCAAATCCTCCTTGAAGTTCTCGTATACTAGGATAGCGTTGTCGGAGTTCGAGAATGACATTTATTAACCCCACTTGATCAATCGCTGCCACGCTATTTTCCCAATAGCCCCTAGCTACAGCAAAAATTAACTTTTTAATCCGGGCCTGTTCCCCATGCTGACTTAAGGTTTGGGCAATTATCTCTGCCAACTGCTTCGGTTCCGCAACCTGAGTCGTATCGATGGATCGTGATGGAGGCGGTGGCGGTTGCAGGGGGGAGACCGCAACGGCTTGACGGGATTCCAATTGCGTTTCCTGCTCTGTCAAGGGAATATCGATCGCCCCCTCCGCCATGGATAACGATGCATCACTGTGGGAAGTATAAACGGGGCCGAGTTGATCCAAAATGGTCTTTGCCACCGCCGCATAGACCTTGGGACGATTTAAAGTCTTTACCAGCTTATACATAGAAAACGTAAGCTGTTCAATATTGGGCTTGAGCTGCACCAACTCCACCAACAATGTTTCCAACGTATTACTGTTCAACACATTGGGATCATTCTCCCAATATTTTTTGCATAAACAAAACAGCAACTTCTTAATCCGCTGTCCTTCATCATGGTCTTCGAGGTAGTGGGCCGCATTAACTAAGGACTCAGGGGGAATAGACATGCGTTTTACAATCCAGCGAGCAAAAAAGGTAACCCGGTTAAGGTAACAGCGTTAAACCTTTTTACCAGCTTAACGACTGGGAACAAAAAAAGAAAATTATGGGTAGCAGCTTAATCAGATTTATCCACCATTAACTGCTGGCAAACCCAGCAACTAAGAACTCCTATCCGTTCAGAACACCAATGAAATTCAAGCTACCCAAACATT
>JBJOGT010000187.1:0-5145 GCA_046048115.1 Cyanobacteriota bacterium
GGGGACAAATTTTGCTAAAAAGCTCCCCAACGGCTTCTCGCATATTAGAAACCGCTGCTCGGGATTGGAATTTGGGCATCCGTGTGGCCCAAGAAAACCGGAAATTACCAATCGCCAAATACTTATTAGCACCGCTACGATTACCCCACCCTGACCCCGAAGTTTTTCACCTAGCTTTGGAATCCGCTGCCGACGACCAACTCGGTTTAATGCGTCGGGGCGACAAAATCCTTGAAGCGGTCATCGCCTTATCACCCCTGCTCGGCTTGTTGGGAACGGTGTTGGGTCTGATCCAATCCTTAAGTTCGATTCAAATTAGCGATTTGGGGACTTCTTCCACCGCCGGGGTCACCTTAGGCATTGGGGAATCTTTGATTTCCACCGCCACAGGGCTAATTGTTGCCATTATCAGCTTAGCTTTTTACCGGCTTTTCCAAGGACTGTGGTTTAACCAAATGCGGGTCTTCCGTAAAGCGGGCAGCGAACTGGAAGTGCTCTATCGCCAACGTTGGTTTGAAGCCGAAATGGGCTATGAAAACCCCCCTGCCCTGCTAGCCACCGAAGCGGACAATGTCCCCCAAGAATCCTTATAATTCAGGCGTTATCGCCCATAATCCAATACCATGAGCGCTTCTCCCAAACCTTCAAAGGCCACCCGTAAGCTCCAGGCGATGTACCATCCGACCCGCCCCCTGTCCCTTTGGCAAGATAGCCAACATGATCAAGGGGAAGTCAGGATTGAAATTATTCCCTTAATTGATGTCATTTTTTGTATTTTGACCTTTTTTATTTTGGGGGCCGTAGGTTTATCGCGGCAACAAGCCATCAGTTTAGACCTACCCAAAGCCAGTACCGGTACGCCCCAAATGCGGGAGATGTTCGTGGTGAGCCTGGATGATTTGGGGCAACTTTATGTGGAAAAGCAACCCGTCAATGAAGGGCAGATGATGAGTGCTCTGCAAAATTATCATCAATACAATCCCAGTGGTTTAATTGTTCTTCACGCCTCCCGCAATGCCAGTTATAACGATGTGGTGCAATTGCTGGATATTTTGCGGTCAGTTGGGGGCGACAAGGTGGCCCTAGCAACGTTACCGGGGGAAAATCGAACAACCGGGTCAATCCCCAATGGTTTTAATGATCCGAGCTTAGGCTTACCCGGTGGCGGGATGGCTAGTCCGTTTGGGTCTTCCTTGCCCAATTCACCCACCAATCCGGGCTTTAATACCCCTTTGCCGGGAACCCCAAATTTGAATAATGGGACTTTGCCGGGAAGTTCAGCCATAACCCCTAATCCTGCCACCCCCCGTTTTACCCCCGGTAGCACCATTCCCCAACCTCCCTCTGCACCGGCTCCCCCCACGCCCTAGACCCCCTAACGTCTGTATAGATAACCCTCAATTTTTGATGACTTCTGCCCGGACTGTGGCCTTTTTAACCCTACGGGAGATTGACCGGCGGGATAGTTATGCAGACTTGGCCATTGATCGATCCTTGCAAAACCATGCCCTCTCAGCCTTAGAGCGGGGGTTGTTCACGGAATTGGTTTATGGCGTAATTCGTCGTCAGCGGACGTTGGATTGTTTAATTGAAACCCTTGGCGATCGCCCCATTGAAAAGCAACCCCCGGATTTGCGCCGCATTTTGCAATTAGGGTTATATCAACTGCGGTATTTGGATCACATTCCAGCGTCGGCGGCGGTGCATACCAGCGTGGATTTGGCCAAAGCCCAGGGCCTAAAGGGGTTGAGCGGAGTGGTTAATGGCATGTTGCGGCGCTATCAACGGAGTCAAGGGGACGGGATTGATGTTTTGCCGACGCCCCCTAATTCGATCCAGAACTTGGGGCAAAAATATAGTTTTCCCGATTGGATCGTTGATCGATTTCAACAGCAATGGGGCTGGGTAGAAACGGAAGCCCTGTGTCAGTATTTCAACCAACCGCCGTCGTTGGATTTACGAATTAATCCCTTAAAGGCCAGTCGGGATCAGGTTATCCAAGCTTTTGCTGAAATCAATCTCACGGCCACGGCGATCGCCGGTTTACCCCAGGGATTACGGATTGCCCAGAAAACGGGATCAATTCCCCAATTGCCGGGTTTTAAGGAAGGGTGGTGGACGGTGCAGGATGCCAGTGCCCAATGGGTTGCCCAGATTCTCGATCCCCAACCGGGGGAGATTATTTTTGATGTGTGTGCCGCGCCGGGGGGAAAAACCACCCATATTGCAGAGTTGATGGGGGATCAGGGTCAAATTTATGCCGGCGATCGCACTGCCTCCCGGTTACAAAAGGTGGCAACGATCCAACAACGGCTGGGGCTAACGGCGATCAAAACCTGGCATGGTGATGTAACCCAAAGGGATCATCCCCCCATTTCTTCCGTGGATCGCGCCTTACTGGATGTGCCTTGTTCTGGTTTAGGGACACTGCACCGCAATCCCGATCTCCGCTGGCGACAAACTACCGATGGGATTGACACCACCCTGATTCCCTTACAAAGGCAACTGTTAACGGCGATCGCCCCTGTCGTAAAATCCGGTGGAATCCTAGTCTATTCCACTTGCACCCTCAATCCGGCTGAAAATCAGCATCAAATCCAACATTTTTTAAATGCTCACCCAGATTGGCACATCGAACCGTTCCCATGGGTGCCTCCCCAATTGTCTCCCCAGATAATGACTGAAGCAATGCTAACCATCCTGCCCCATCACCATCACCAAGATGGCTTTTTCATCGCAAAGTTAAAGAAAGCGTAACATTTTTAATTCTGGTCAGTCGTTCCCCCACAATAGAAAGAGCCATCCGTGAAGGACTATGGGGGTCGCAAAAATCCCATCGGCCCGAGTGGGAGGGAATCCTCACCCTAGGCGATCGCCCTATGTCGTCAATTTATTGAATTTCTTCCCTTTCTGCTTAGACGCTTACTTTAACCAAAATTTGGAGCACGGTACCCCATGGGCAAAGTTACGAAAACGAAGCAACTCCTTAAAATTCTCATCGGTGCCGCTTGGCTTGATGGGGTAATTCAGCCTCAAGAACGTCAGTATCTTAGAAGTCTAGCCGCAGACTATGATCTTGAGACCGATCCAGAATTGCAAACCCTCCTGTCAGAATTGAAAGCGGTCCCGGCTCCAGATTGTTATGCCTGGGTCAATGAATATTTGGGGGATTATCCCAGCGATCAAGATTATTTAGATTTACTAGAAACCCTGAGTGGTCTACTTTACAGCGACGGTGACATCCAGACCCAAGAAGCCCAACTGCTGGCCTCCTTGCAAGAATCTGACCCAACCCAAAGTCAGCCTAAATCCTCCATTGACCGCTTTCTAAGTAAAGTCCAACGCCTTTATCGTCAGGCGATCGCCAAGGTGGAGTAAGATATTTTTTCCTTAACATTCCGATCCCCCGCTTCAAGAGACCGTTACCCCATCGTCGATAATAAAAAACTGACGGTCAGCATCAACATCAACACATCACGCGCATAGTCTTAGGAGCAATTAGCATGACTTGGATGACCTGGGTAGGTTTAGTGGTGGGACTGGGAATCCTGGTGGTTGGGGCTGAAATATTAGTAAAAGGTGCCTCCCGCATCGCCCTAATGTTCGGGCTATCCCCCCTCGTCATCGGCTTAACCATCGTTGCTTATGGTACAAGCATGCCGGAAATGGTCGTCAGCCTCCAGGCCGCCCTAGCCAATCAAGCAGACATCTCCATCGGCAATGTGGTGGGTAGCAATATTTTTAATGTTCTATTGATTTTGGGGGTCTGCTCCCTGGTGATGCCCTTAATCGTCGCTCAACAACTCATTCGCCTAGATGTACCGATCCTCATTGGCGTATCGGGTTTATTGATGATGTTTGCTTGGGATGGTCAAATTAGCCGGGTCGATGGTCTGATTTTTGCGACTGGAGCGATTCTTTATACTGCTTTTCTGATCCAACAAAGCCAAAGAGAAAATGATCCTACCGTGGCTGAAGAATATCTCCAGGAATTTGGGGGAGCAGTGCCAAAGACGGGGAAACAAATTGTTATACAAATAGCCTATATCTTTGGGGGAATTCTCCTACTGGTTGCGGGGTCTCATCTACTCGTTAAAAGCTCGGTGGAAATTGCCCAAGCGATGGGCATCAGTGAACTGGTTATTGGTTTAACCCTCGTATCGGCAGGAACATCGTTGCCGGAGTTGGCAACCTCGGTGGTGGCGACCTACCGCGGCGAGCGGGATATTGCTGTGGGTAATGTGATTGGGAGTAATATTTTCAATATTTTGGCTGTACTAGGATTTGCCTCCATTTTGTCCCCAGAGGGCATCAACGTTTCTACCTCTGTCATTCGTTTCGATCTGCCCGTGATGTGTGCCGTTGCCGTTATTTGCTTGCCTGTATTTATTACGGGACGATTAATTGCCCGTTGGGAAGGGGCCTTGTTTGTGGCTTATTACTTGGCCTATACGACTTATTTGGTCTTGGATGCCACCAATCATCAAAATTTAGATACTTTTAGCAATGTTGTGCTCTATACAGTCATCCCAGCCACGGCGATCGCCTTGGGACTTTCCCTGCTACCGGATTTACGCCGTCAGCGATAAGATACCCTCTGACAACGTGTACAGATGGAGTGCTCAATCAATGAAATGGTCACCGGCCTTAATGGGGGGATTGCTATTTTTGGCGTTACTCACTGCCTGCGGGGGAACGCCCAATTCGACTAATTCTTCCTCTACCGATGAAAAGGGGACACCGGCCGTCAGTGGACGTTTAGCAGCGATTAAAGCTAAAGGAAAAGTCGTCTGTGGCGTAAACGGTGAAGTACCAGGGTTTAGCTTTGTAAACGAAGCAGGGGACTATTCTGGTTTAGACGCGGATTTTTGTCGGGCAGTGGCGGCGGCGGTGTTGGGGGATGCTCAGAAAGTCGATTTTCGTAAACTCAGTAGTCAGGAACGTTTTACCGCTGTTCAAACCGGAGAAGTGGATTTACTCAGCCGCAATACCACTTGGACTCTGAACCGGGATACCGCTGTCAAAATGCAGTTTGCCCCCATTTTGTTTTATGACGGTCAGGGGATTATGGCCACCAAAAGTAGTGGCATTAAGGCATTAAAAGATTTGGAAGGAAAAGCCGTGTGTGTGTTAGCCGGAACGACC
>JBJOGT010000188.1:0-8749 GCA_046048115.1 Cyanobacteriota bacterium
GGTGATGATTGGGGTCAAAATTTAATAAGGAAGCATTGTCAATGACATTGAGATCTTCAATATTGCGGCCAAAAATAATTGGTAACTGAACCGGATCAATCAAATAAAGCTGTTTGGCAGGACTACGTCCCGTAGAGGGAATTAGCTTAACATTAGATGGAGATTGTACCTGCCCAATAGGAGACAACGCATCCAAGGGAGCCGGGGCTAAAGGAATTCCAAAAGGTAATGGCTGACTAGTGGGTTTAAAACCAGCAGTAGTGGCTATACCCAAATCCCCCACATAATCACTAATCACCGCCGCTACCCGCCCCGCTAAATTTTCATCCAGAGGCGATCGCATCAGATTCCCCTTTAAATGCTCCAACCAAGGAACCAAAATTTCCCGATGGTTCGGACTTAAACCATTTTTAATCGGATCAACAAAAAAGCCATTCTTGATCCAAGCAATGCGATTTTTCAAACTATCAGGAAAATACCCCGTTGGACAAACTAAAGTAGCGGGGCTGGTCATGCCAATCACCACATTTTCCAATTCAAATAAATAAATTTGTCCCCAAGGGCCATCGGCGGAAGAATTTTGTAACACACTATCCTTCTCATTGGGGCGTAAATTCCACAAACACCGCCCAAATTCCCGGTCTTGATAATCTTGCAGACGTACCTGGGTGGCAGTAATGGTCAGGCGCAAATTTTCCGCTAAAGCTAAAGCCGTCAATAAACCCCGATACTGGGCAATTAACCAATCTCGACTGGGATAATTCGGATTCCGAAAAGCAGAAATTAATTGCAACGGTCGAGACCAAGGACTAGGAATAGAATTAATTTCGCGGTTAGCCCCCGCCTCAAATTCCAGGCTATTACCCAAACGGTTAAATAATCCGACCCCATCTGCAATCCATTCTCCAGCGGCGGGGCCAGATTTGAAATCTTGATTGGTTTTGGGTAATAGGGGCTTGTTCATGGTGGAAAAGGGGAATTAAGGGGAAATTGGCGAAAATATGAACGAGGATAAGAAAAAATTTAGCTATCCTGTAGAGTTAAACTCTAAATAATCTTGGGTAAACTTTAAAAATTCCCGAGCATTAGCAATTTGAATCTTAACTTCCTCCAAGGAAATAGAATCCGGTCTGCCATAATCTCCAAGATTACGTAAATCATAGGATTGTTTAAGATACTGATGAAAAACTTTTGGTACCTTACCACTTTTGACCAGTTCTTTAGCAAAAAATGAAATAACTGCCGAGTGTTTAGAAAAATGTAAATCTTCCGCAACCAGAATGGCTGATGCCAAATAAAACATCGTGTAGTAAGCCCTCGCAACGGCAAAATCATTGTAGCCACCTTTCGATAAATATTCAGCGGCATCCAAACTTTGTTGAGCTTTTTGCAATAAATTTTGCTGTTCTTGATTCATAACAAAACTCCCTCCCTTCTGATATTTCTTAGCAACGCAGTGTCTTCATGCTCAAAAGCTGTATCCGATAAATAAAGACAATTGACTAGCTGTTCTGTCTCCAAGCAAAAGTCACTTAACCACTGACTATTAGTCTTTATTTCTGTGACAGGATCAACATCTCCCCTTAACACAACTAAGACATCAATGTCAGACATATTTGTCGCTTCCCTCCTCGCTTGAGAGCCAAACAGAACTAACCGGATCAATCGATCTTGGTAGCGTTCTTTTAAGTCTGTCCGAAGTCTTTCTAGGGTTTCAGCTTGGGCTAACATGGCTTTCTCCGGGGTATAAACAACAAAAATCAATCCCAGCCTAAAGCAAATCAAACAAGGCATGGGCTAAACCAAAAACGCCTTTGTCATCGGTTTGACCCTGATCGGCTAATTGATTTTTAATCGCATCCAGGCGATCGCCTTTTTTATCTTCTTGACTCCGTTCCTTATCCACCACCAAATGATGGAGATGCTCCTTATACTCACTGGGTCGAGGCAAACCCGTTAAGTCCCGTAATTGAAAAAGTTGATCGCCATTATTATGGGTTGCCATTTGCTGGGCCCAAGTCAGAAACTTACCACACCAAAGAGTGAGAGCTTCATTGCGGGCAACTTCCTGGTCATCAGAAACCAACGGCTTATCCCCTTCCCCTCGTTTGAGTGCAAAAAAGTGACGGAACCAGGGCGCTCCCTTGGCAAACTTTTTCCCCCCTAATTTACGGGCTGATTCTAGTTCTAGGGAAAAGTTATAGAGCCAAGCATAGGCAAAACGAACGCCTTTGCTGAGTTGTTGCTTAACAATTTCTGAATCTGGTAGATCCGTCCAATGGAGCGTATTGGCCTCGGCCCGACTAATGTACAGTGCCTGGGTGTTACCGGAGAATTTACCAAAACCGTGGTTTGCCGCTAGGGCTGCATAGAGTTCCACAAAATGTGCTCCGTTTTCCTGGTTGGCTCCACCAGTGGAGGGGGTATATTCCGTCTTCGTGTGATCGCCGATGAGATAAACACTATCAAAAGATCCTTCTGATTGTTCTGTCAAATATTGCAAAGCGGCCTGGGTATTGAGGGCAAAAAAGCGGGTTTCGGCAAAAACTGTTTGCTCCCCATCGTCGGGTTTATCAAAACCAAAATAGGGCAGTAATAACGAGGCATTAATCCTTGCGGTTAAGCCCCCCTCCTGTAATTTATTTGCCACTAACTTTGCTAATGTTGGAACTCCTGACGCTCCTGTTCCCCCAAAAATACTGCCAAAAAAGTGAACAGTGACATCATCCTTATCCCCTGCCCCCAAATCGGTGACCAAATTATTGAAAAGTTGCTGCCAAGCCGGTTGTCCTTGGTTAAGGTCATCCAACTTAAGACGACTCATAACGGCGGAGCCAATGGGAGGACGCCCCCGAAAGCCCACGTTTAAATCGGCCTGTTGTTCGGCGGGACTGTAGAGGGCATCAAATAATTTGGCTAGGGGGGGAGCACCAGCCTGGAGGGCTTGTTTATTGAAAACCGAGGCCAGATTGCTGCTGTGGATTTGATCGGCCAGGGGGTTCCAAATGCCATAGTGGCGAAAGTCCCCTTTCATCAATGGGGTTTTGCCTTGTTTAAAAGCTTTTTGGGCATCTTCGGTGGTTCTAAAATTTTTGTCGGTGCGTTGGGAATTGCCGTTGGCGTTGTCTGCGTCCACCAATAAAATTCTCAGTTCACAATCTCCATACAGCCCCAAGGCTTGCAGAAAAATCGCTGCCTCTAAGCACTTCGCCCCGCTGCCTCCAACCCCGATCGCATAGATTTTTCGCATGGTTCCTAGCCTCCGTAGATTTTGCGTAATAACATGGCCCCCGGTGGCACATAGCGCATGGATTTAGGGGTGGCGATCGCCGTGGGGAGCCAGTAGATAAATAGGACATCCAGAATCAGGAAACCGAATAGCCAAAAGAAGGGTTCCAGGTTGCGGCTATCTTCAAACCAACCCCGGAAAAAAGTTAACGCAATCATGGTCAAAAGACTGATAAGTCCCAGAAGGATAGCGTACAACCACCACAATCCCGCCGTTTTCAACACATCTTGGGTGCGGGTAAATTGGGACGTACTGGCCTTAACCATCCAGAAAAATAAGAGCAAAATCCCCAAGCCAAACACCACATAAAGGCTGGGCATTAAGATTTCTTCGGCCCACTTATCCAGCCGACCGCTAGACAAACTCAGCGGCACTCCCTGCCCTCCCAACAGCCAAGGTTGCAGGCCAAAAATAACAATAACGGCGATCGCCACTGTCACCGCCAACGCAATCATTTCCGATAGTTTCATAAACCTTGCCCATTACCAATACACAAAGATTAGCAAAAATTTTGATTAGCGGATTCAATACCGACCATAACCGAGACAAAACTTAACAGCGTTCTGCTCTTGCCCCATTGCTTGCCGTAATCCCGAAACGAATAAACGCAAATTTTGGGTTTTTGATCCCTCGGGCTGGCCAATATCCATATCCCAATCCTGCCAAACCGCTTGGTCTAAGTTGCGGTCTAGAAGTGTGACATAGATCAGTTTGCCGTCCTTGGCATTTAATTTTTCGCCGTCAAACCCCAGGGTAAGTTGCAAACGGGTATCTTCTTTGGTCGAGTTTTGTTCAATCTGAGCTGCTTTAACCTTCACCAAAGACGGATCGGATACCTCAAACAAATCTGGGGTTAATTCACCCCCCGTCAACATCACCGTATTTTTAGAGGGAATTTTCAGTTCTAGGGAGTTTCCCTTTTTTGTAGTACACTCGCTATCTTCCTCGATCATTAACCAATCCCCTTCCTGATCACCATTGGGTCTTTGTCCATCTACCATACCGACTTGTTCAAGACAATTTTTAACCACTCCTTGAAAAGGGCTATTGTCTAGGGTTACGGCAGAACGTTCTCCTTGTTGAAAGGTCGAGGTTCGGAAGGCTTTATTGACATCCAAAGGTAAGAGCCGAAACTGTCTGACCAATTCATCGACGGTTGTCTCAGGCCCCGTAATCAAAATGAAAAAAGGCCGACCTTTTTGATCTACATCCTGCCCCGTTGTGTCGTAAGCGAAGGGGGGAAACGAAGCATTTGCTGAATAAACATTGCCTTGAAATTGACTGCGAACGCCAACTAAAACGGCTTTGTAATTCGGATTACTTTTCAATTCTGCCGTAATTAACCCTGATATTTGTCCAACGGCGGCGTTATCCGGTTCGAGATCGGTCAACAAAATTTTTAAGTTTTGGGGTTGCTTGGTTGTCTCTGGCTCCTCTGCTTCCTCCCCTGCTTGGGGACTAGGAATAGTGGTGGGACTCGATAGTTGATAAAACTGCCCCAAGGTGCTGGAAACACAAGGATACTCTGGAGATTCTCCGTTACGCTGGCAATAAAATGGGAGTTTGCTCGCTGCTAAAAACTGATTGGCAGAGATTTTTTGGGCGGCGTTCACCTGGGCATTACTCCCTACCCGCCAGTAGGTTGTCGGTACACTTTTATTTTGCAAAAGGGTATGTAAAGAGGCGATCGCCTGACTGTAGCGACCCCCCGGACGACTAACAAAGCCCTGCATCGATTCACTAGCGTCAACTCCCACTTGGACTTGTAAATTATCAAAGGGTTCGGCAATAGTGTCAGCATCTTCAACTTCCGAGCGGGAAGACTCAATACAGGGGAGTCCCCCCCGCCCTCCGCAACCGGCTAACAAGAATGCTAAGCCTACTCCCCAAAGCCAACTTGGCGATTGCCCTAAAAAATTTTGACTGCTTTTCACACAATGACCCAGAAAAACAATAATGAAAGCCACTAGATAGATCTAGGATTCGCTAATCAGCCTAATATCCTCATTAGGAAAAAATAAGCCTCATTTAGAATTAATTTTAGCAATCATCGCTATGATTTAGATCAGGTAAGCTTACCGCTAGGCGTATCGTCATTCTTGACGTTGACCCCCTAAAGGTATTCAGTCAGGGTAATCGTAATGACATTTATTATTGAAAATCTTCCCAGCTTATTCGGGATTAGCTTTCTGTTATTGACGGCGATCGCCGTTCTTATCCGCATTCAGCTATGCAGTGAAATCGGCAAAATCACCAAAGATTTAGAAAAAGCCGATACCAGCATTATGCAAAAAATTGTAAACAGATTTAAGTCAAAAACAGAGTATAAAAATGCGTTGTTTTCTAACAAGTTGGTAATTTTAGAACTCTATTATGGCGAACAACAATTTTTGGGTTTCAGTTACGATAATTTAACCTATTTTACCCGTAATCTCCCTAATCTTTTAGTTTCTCTGGGTCTATTGGAGACATTTATTGTTATCACTTTAAACTTGGGTAATATTGCTGATGTAATTAGTGGCACTGATTCCATCTGATGGGGAAGCTGTATAACCCTCCGTATAAAGAATCAAGACTCTTTGTCTTAGGGGAAAGTTTACAGTCTCTGAACGAAGAATCAATGCTTCTAACCACTTATTGCTAATCTGTAAGACTCACTATTAATCTCTCGATCTTCCATCAGAAGAAACTTTTTGGATCACATTAAACGGAACCAGTTCCTTGTATTCCAATTTAAGCTCTCTAAGTTTAGATGGCAAAGATGTTGATTTTTTAGCAAGGTTAAAGCTAACAGGCAACAATATCAGAGGAAAGCTTACCATGCCTTTTAATATTAAAGAACTCAGTTACTTTATTGTTAATAATCAGGAAAATTTTAGCCAAAAAGAAAAAAGTTCGTAATTAGTCACCGCAACAAGGAGGAGCTTATTGACAATCAAAAAGCCAGAAGCCTTATAGGATAGGGCTTTGGGGATTTACCCCAAAAAAGTTGCTTTGTTCTCTGTCCGAGCTAGGATGCTTGAAAGCCTTATTCTCTCGTTCCTGAAGATCCGACAAGCCAAGTAGTACAAGGTGCTCTTTATTCATGAAAGGCTTATACAGCAAGGGTTTGAGAGGATAAAATGTCAGTGACTAATTACCGAAGGAGTTCCACCCATGAGCGAACAAGAACAAAATAAATACATTAACCAGTTGAGAAGACAATTGATTAATGCCGTGGAAAGAATAAAGACACTGGAGCTAGATGTGGAGCCAGATGGACGAATCAGTGAAGCTTTTTCAGTCATGGAAGACCACATGGATACTCGTTTTGACCAGGTTGATACTCGGTTTGACCAGGTTGATACTCGATTTGATCGGGTCGATGCTCGATTAGACCGAATGGAACATCAATTCAATCAACTACAAGCAAAATTAGAAATTATTTTAGACGCAATTACGGGCATTGGTGACTTGCCAGAAGAATGACTTTGATTTTAATTAATAGGTTAATAGGTTAATAAGTTGATAGGTTGATAACGATTTTTGTGCGTCCGCAAAGACCTTTCTACAGACGGCGATCGTCAAAGATGTCAATGGGTTGGAAATCCGTCCTTTAAAATAGAAAAAGCCCCAAATACCCCAGCAGTGATTATGGCCACAACCGCAGATGAAGTCTGGCAACTCCTCGGCGAGCTAATCCAGATCCAGAAGGAAGCAGAACGAGAACTCAAGGAACAACGGGAGGAAGCCGATCGCCGTTCCCGAGAGATTGATCGCCGGTTTCAGGAACAACGGGAGGAAGCTGATCGCCGGTTTCAGGAACAACGGGAGGAAGCCGATCGCCGGTTTCAGGAACAACGGGAGGAAGCCGATCGCCGGTTTCAAGAGACCGAGCGCCTACTTAAAGAACAAAGTCAGCGGGTGGATCAACAACTGGGGCAGTTAACCAACCGTTTAGGGGAATTTGTCGAATCCCAAGTAAGACCGGCGGCGGTGCGCTTATTTCAAGAACGGGGCATCGATGTGAATGAAATTTCTTCGGATGTCTCTTTGCAAAAAGGGCAAGAAGGCATTCAAATTGATATTTTAGTAGTTAATACAACCCAGGCCATTGCCATTGAAGTCAAGAGTAAATTAAGACAAGATGATGTTGATGAACACCTGGAAAGATTAGGAAAATTTAAGCGATTGTTACCCCGTTATCAAGGTTTCAATATCCTCGGTGCAGTGGCGGCCATGGTGATTCCTTCTGACGTTGCCAGCTACGCCTACCGGCGGGGGTTATTTGTCATTGCCCAATCGGGGGAAGATTTAGCCATTCTTAATGACGAGACGTTTAAACCTAAGGTTTGGTGAATTCTATTTGCCTCTACGGCGATGAAATAAATGGTAAAGTTTGGGGATGTTTGACAACGTCTGTAAATATTTAGCAGAAACCTTTTCCGCCGACTATGCCGCTTGGCTGCTGGGTAAACCCTTCACTCTGACCACCCTCAGTCCAAAGGAACTTTCCTTGGAACCCATTCGGGCCGATGCCCTAATTTTGGAACAGTCCGACAATTTGGTGTTGCATCTGGAATTTCAGACCGAACCGGATGAAACCATGGGCTTTCGGATGCTGGACTATCGAGTGCGGGTACATCGACGGTTTCCCCACAAAACCATGCACCAAGTTGTCATCTACCTGAAACAAACAGCGTCGGACTTAGTTTACCAAGATACCTTTGAGCTAGGAGAAACTAGCCACCGCTATCGTGTCATTCGTCTTTGGGAAGAATCCCCAGAGCCGTTTCTGAGTAACCCAGGACTGTTACCCCTCGCCGTTTTAACCCAAAGCCAAAACCCAACGGAACGATTGCGGGAAGTTGCCCTTAGCCTGGATAGAATAGGAGACAAAACGGTGAAAGCTAACCTGACCACCGCCACCGCCGTTTTTGGGGGCTTGTTGGTTAAGCCGGCATTAATCAAGACCATTCTACGGAGCGAACTCATGAAAGAATCCGCCGTTTATCAAGAAATCTTGCAGGAAGGCGAACAACGGGGTCTTCTCAAAGGCAAATTAGAAGGCAAATTGGAAGGCAAATTAGAAGGCAAACTTGAGGTTGCTCAAAAGTTACTCGAACGAGGATTGCCGATGGCGGATATTATCAGCTTGACCGGATTAAGTGTTGACGCCCTTAAAGGTATCTCTAATCTTCACGACTCATAGAGACCTTTCCCTGTCAGTGATCGAAAAAAATAATGCTGACGGCGATCGCCAAAGATGTCAATGGGTTGGAAAATCTGTCCCTTAAAATAGAAAAAGCCCCAAATACCCCAGCAGTGCTCATGGCCACAACCGCAGATGAAGTTTGGCAACTCCTCGGCGAGTTAATCCAGACTCAGAAGGAAGCAGAACGAGAACTCAAAGAACAACGGGAGGAAGCTGATCGCCGTTCCCGAGAGATTGATCGCCGGTTTCAGGAACAACGGGAGGAA
>JBJOGT010000189.1:0-5630 GCA_046048115.1 Cyanobacteriota bacterium
GTAGACCATCCAACCACCCTGGGCTGGCTTCAACTTCAACTAAAACAAAGTCCACCCCCACGTCCTAGGGTGCATTTTTGGGGAAGTTTAACTCAGGGTAATAAGGGTCAACAGTTGGCAGAATTGGGAGAATTAGCCGCCGCTGGCGTTGTGGGTTTTAGCGATGGTCAGGGGGTACAGGATTGGCGCTTATTACAACGGGCGTTAGAGTATGGATCGTCTCTCGGTAAACCCTTAGCCTTGGTGCCTGTGAACCTCAGTCTCCGGGGTAATGGGGTGATGCGGGAAGGCCCCCTAGCCATTCAAGTAGGGTTACCCGCCGATCCGGTGATGTCCGAATCAGCAGCGATCGCCGGTATTTTGGAATTAATTCCCCATTACGATACCCCCGTTCATTTAATGCGCCTATCCACGGCCCGGGGCTTGGAACTGGTGAGCAGAGCTAAAGCCCAGGGTTTGAATGTAACAGCTAGCGTTAATTGGCATCATTTATTGCTGAGCAATCAAGCAATTACCGGAGGCATTCTGCCCCACACCCCCAGCTATGATCCCACGTTGCGCTTTGATCCGCCGTTGGGGAATGAATCCGATCGCCTGGCATTAATTGACGGCATTAAATCCGGGGCGATCGATGCCATTGCGGTGGATCACCATGCCTTTACCTACGAAGAAAAAACCCAAACCTTTGCTGAAACCCCCCCCGGAGCGATCGGTTACGAATTGATTTTGCCCTCTCTCTGGCAACAGTTAGTGGGGGGGGGACTGTTGACCCCGGCGGAACTCTGGCGGGCATTGAGTGTGAACGTGCTGAACTGTTTAGGCTTACCAACAACTCCCGCTGTTTGGATTTTGTTCAATCCCGATACGGCTTGGACAGTTAGCAGAGACGCCCTCAAAACCTCTGCTTACAACAGCCCTTGGCTGGGCTACGATCTCAAGGGTAGGGTAGTTGCAATTTCCTACTGAGGTGACTGGATTTTAAACTATATTATTGTTGGTATTTCCCCTTTGAGCCCTATGACTGCTACCCCTGTTTCTCCTTCCCCGATGACCCATGTTGTTAACGGACTGTTGGGCATTAAACCCCTGTGGAATGTGGCCAAATGGCAAGCCCGGAACATGATGATCAAACGGGCGGAACGGTTAGGGATTCCCTGGCTAGAAACCGTTAAAATCTATCAAGATCAAGACTGGGAAAGCCTTTGGCAAGAAGCAACTAACCCGGATTTAACCTACCCTGATTATTATCAAGCCTCTTTTCATGGCTATGATCAAGGTCATTTGTGTTGGGAGGCGGCCTTTGAATTTGAAGTGGCGGCCAATACGGTTCACTCCGGTCTTTATCCCGATGCCGGGGCTACGGGAGATGCAAAATTGCGCCAAAGTTACCACGATGTTCTCCTGTCCCATCTTCCCCGATCGCCCCAACGAATTTTAGATTTACATTGCACCGTTGGTTTAAGTAGCTTTACCCTGCAAGCTTGCTATCCCCAAGCCCAGTTGACGGGGTTAAATTTTTCTCCTTATTACGTCACCTTAGCGACCTACAACGGCCAACAGCAACACAGTAACATTGACTGGCTCCATGCCCTCCCCGAAGCCACAGGATTGCCCGATCAAAGCTTTGATTTAGTATCGGCCTTTTTGCTTTTTCATGAAATGCCCCAGGATGCCACCCGCCGTATTTTCCGGGAAGCACGACGTTTGGTCAAAACCGGGGGATCTTTTACCCTCATGGACATGAATCCCCGCTCCCAAGCCTATCTGACCATGCCCCCCTATGTGATGACCCTGCTAAAAAGTACTGAACCGTTCATGGATCAGTATTTTGCCCTGGATCTGGAGGCGGAACTTTTGGCGGCGGGTTTTGATCAGGTTGCTATTCATCCCAATAGTCCCCGCCACCGTACGGCGATCGCCACGGTTTGTGCCTAACGATCCTTGTTTATTCAATCGCCCCTCGTCCCCCCTATGGAAGAACCCGTGATGGAACCGACCGGAGATAGCGAGAGCGATTTTGCCCTATCTCTAGCTGCACTTACCCAATCGTTACAAACGCTCCAGACCCGTTATGACGAAGTACAATCCCATCGAGCTAAACACCAACAACTCGATGAACATCGGGCTGATCTCGAAGCCCGTTGGCAGGCGGAACAGCGTCCAGAGTTGGAGCAGGAATTGCAACAGCTCAAAGACCAACTAACAGAATTATCCTTACACCTCGAAAGCGAATTGTTGACGGATAAACAGTTACAAAAAATCCTTTGGGATGGACTGCGTCAAGGGTTGATGGGGGATGTATTTTGGCAAATTGTGCGGTTTGGCGGCTTGGGAATTGTGGTGGGATGGTTGCTCCGGGGGTGTCAGGGAGTTGGTCACTAAGCTACGGATTGGGTTTGTTTTTGACGCTGGGATTGTACCGGGGTCAGGATGGGTTCATTGACAAAAAAGGTCTGGGCCATAGTGACCCCCATGTCGTTAATCCGTCCTTGGATGGTATCTAAAAATTCATGCAATCCCGTCGTGATTACATCATCAATGGTCATATAGCTGAGATCACCACAAAGCTTGCCGATCGCCCGTTCCGCCTGATTACGCCAACAACCGTAGGGAGTGCCGGTGACCGCATGGAGCGATCGCTGGACTTGTAATAAACAAAAGTAAATTGAACGGGGAAATTGTTGGTGCAGAATTAAAAAGTCCGCTACATTAGCTGGGGTAATACGGCGTTGGCTCTTGCGGTACATTTCATAGGCACTGGCGGATTTGAGCAGGGCGATCCATTCCACTTGATCCAGCGGCGTACCCACCCATTGCACCGAAGGCAGCAAATAATAATATTTCACATCTAAAATACGGGCGGTTTTGTCGGCCCGCTCCTGTAACCGTCCCATCTGCCCAAAGTGCCAGCCTTCATTGTGGGTCATCGTGGCATCCATAATGCCGGCAAAACGGTGACTGGATAGTTTGACCTGGGCAAAAAAATCAGCAATATTAGCCGGACGGCGATCGGCTGCTTCCTTAACCATTAAGTAAAAACGATTAACCTCTTCCCACATCTCCGAAGAAATAATTTCACGGATAGACCGGGCATTTTCCCTGGCCATATTTAAGCAGGCCAAAATGGAGTTGGAATAGGTCTGATCAAAGGTTAAAAACTGAATAACGTTTTCTTTGCTAGCTTCGCCGTAATATTGCTGAAAAAAGGGCATATCCCCCGTTGTAATTACCAGCGGTTCCCATTGTTGCCGTGCACCGTAGGGTAAATCCAACATTAAGTAAAGATTGACGTCAATAAAGCGAGCAATATTTTCCGCCCGCTCAATGTAACGATTTAACCAGTAAACGGAGTCGGCAACGCGGCTAAGCATAGTAACAAAAAATCCTAACAGGGCTTGGGTCAGATAAACGCTATTGTAACCAGATGGGATGGCAGAAGTTGTGGCGATTCTGACAACTATCGGAGTTAGGTTTATTGGGTTGGTGATTCTTCCCAGTGTTCCCATAATGAGACTTGTGCCTTACCCAAGCGCTGGGGGGGAACGCACTTGTTTGGAGTTTGGTCGGTATCTTCGTCTAACTGAAGACTATGAATATTGACCCACCATTGATGGGACAATGTTGTAAATTGCCATGATCAGCATCCTGTGGCGTCGCCTTGCCCAAAATTTTTCCAATATATTTTAAAGATATGTCAATTTCTTTCACTAGCCCGCCCCATTGCCCTTAAGAATAAAAGAATTGAGTGGAATGGTTACGGGATGGAAGCTTCGTTATCGATCACCCCATTGACGGGAAAGACCCTTTACCAACAATTTGCCTGTGCTCAAACTTTAAGGGGGCATCAGGGATCGGTGTATGCGATCGCCGTAGATGGGGAGGGGAGAGGTTGTTGGAGTTGGGGACTGGATGAAATGCTCCATCAATGGCATTTACCGAGTGGGGAACTGACAAGATCGATACCAGGGTTAAAAGGGGTTCAACATTTGGTGCTTAGCCCCGATCAAACATTACTCTTTGCCTGTGGCTGGGAAGGGCCAATTCAGGCGTGGGATCTAAACGATGGTAAACCCTATCGTACCTATCTGCCCCCGGCTACTAGTCCCCAAGCTCTAGGGGCGATCGCCAATGCCATGGCGGTTCATCCCCAGGGTCAATGGTTGGCCAGTGGGGGGTGGGATCAACGGGTACGTCTGTGGGATGTTCATAGCGGAGAGTGTGTGGCGGCGTGGGAGGGACACCAAGGGGATGTTAATGCCGTTACCTTTACCCGTGATGGTCAGTATTTGATTAGTGGGAGTTGGGATGGGACGATCCGGTGTTGGGATTTACAGTTGGGGGACTGTATTCGGGTTTTATCTAGCCATTCCCAAACCTTTGATCGAGTGGCGATCGCCGCCGATGGGAAAAGTATTGTGGGCAGCAGCAAAAGCAAAGCACTAAGTTTTTGGGACATTGAACGGGGGCGTTGCCGGAAAACCGTGCGGGGGCACTCTAAGGAAATCATTGCGCTGTTTATTTCCCCGGATAGTGAAGTCGTGATTACGGCCAGTTGGGATGAAAGCGTGCGTTTTTGGGAGATGGGAACAGGGGATTGTTTTCACCAATGCCGAGAACATGAGGGGCGGATTTGGACGGCGGCATTCAGTCAAAATGGTGAGACCCTGCTAACCGGAGGACAGGATAAACTGATTCGAGTTTGGCAAGCTTCGACCCCGACATTATGATTAATCCTGCCAAGGTTTTTTGGCCGTGTTTTTGCCCAATTACCCTAAGATTAAAGGGAATTTTAGGATGACGATATGAGTGACTTTAATAGTGGTTTACCCAGTGTTCGCCAAGTTCAGACCCTGATTAAAAACCAAACTGCTGTCGAAATCAAATTGCTGACCGGTGATTCCCTCCAAGGCAAGATTCGCTGGCAAGATCCCTACTGTTTTGGTTTGACGGACGCCTCAGACCATGCCACGATCATTCGCATCCAGGCGATCGCCTACATTACCCCCCAGTCTTGATCCTTGGTCAAGAAAAGCTCACTTACCCATGATGTTGTTGATACATCAGCCCATTAGCCCTTACGAAAAAGCGGTAATGTGTGAAGGGAAAGGTGTTACTCATTCCTATCTTTAGTCCCCCAGGGCTACCCTCCTTTGCCCCATCGTTTCTGACCCCATGAGTATTCAAGAAATCGTCACCAAAGCCCTCGAAGACGGATACTTGACCCCGGCGATGGAGGCCGAGGTTGGCCGCATCTGTGAAAGTGCCGCTGAGTTAAGCATCGAAGAATATCAATCCCTCGATCGCCTCATGGGAGCATTGCTAAATGGGGAGGTGGTGGCCATGCCCCACAAGCACTTCATCAATGTGATGGAAGAAATGGTGGTCACAGAAGTGGTGGCCCAAGTGTCCAAATATCGCAATCCCCCCGACGATCAACTGGATATTTCCGACATTGCAGCCTATGCCCTCAACCGGCTTCCCCCCCTTTATGCCACCTCAGAGGAAGGGGCAAACTACCAACGTCAACGGGCCCAAGAAGAACTCTCTTTCCTGATCCGCCAACAGGTAACCGAAGGGGTAAATCGTTATTTAGACCGTCCCCAATTAGAAAACCGCAAGCCCCTCGACAA
>JBJOGT010000190.1:0-3134 GCA_046048115.1 Cyanobacteriota bacterium
AACAACATCAAAAAAAACTGCACCGCCCCCAATGAACGGTTCAACATATCTGGATATGTTGTTACTTTTCAAATCAGGATGGTATAACGCTTGCAGTTGGCTTAAAAGTTGTGTTTTTCCACCAGCCCATTTTAAAAAGGGTTTTGCTTCTTGTTTCGGAATTTTAATTCTTTCTTGAGTGATTAGCATTTTTTAAAAGAGGCTCTTTCTTTAGAGCATAGGAAATTTAATAAGTGTGCTTGTGTTTAGCGAACTTGTCAATTGGACAGTGGTTGTAAGAACTCGCTTGTGATCTATGCATATTCAGTCAACGTCAAGGCCCGCGCTATTCTGGGTAGAACACATTAAGAAATATTTCACATAACTACAGACAACCGTTCAACCTCAAAATCCTCGATCGCCTGTTTAACTTACCAAAGATCATACTGCATTGGTTGACCAAGTATGTTTCACATCCCGGCGATCGCCAATTTTGGCTTAGATCTTAGGTAATTAAGCAACATCGAAAGTTCATACTGTTTAGTCACGGCGATCGCCGGTCGAAAGCCCCCGCCACCATTGCCAATTACGACCTTTACCCTCATCAAATTAGGCGATCATCCCAATTTAGCCCAGGCCGGGGGATGGGATGCCAACACCTTATCGTCAACCATAGCCACGGCCACGGAAAAATTACTGACAGCATTGCCCAAATTAGTGTTTTCTAAATGATGAGTGTTTATCTATGGACTTCGTTAACTAATGGCGTTATCAGAGCGGCGATCGCCGGATAATTGGTTTCCTCCCCGTTTATTCTGGACATTGATGGTGCTGGTGGCCTTCGGGTTATTTGCCAGTGCCAGTGTGCGCCACTATTTATTTCAATCCAATGCGTTGGATTTGGGCTGGTTTGATCAAGCAATCTATCTAATCAGTCAGGGACAACTGCCCATTGTTTCCTTCCGGGGTTTCCATATTTTGGGCGATCATGCAGCGGGGATTGTTTATCCCCTGGCGTTGTTTTATAAACTTTATCCTTCGGTTTATTCGTTACTGGCACTACAGGCGATCGCCTTGGCGGTGGGAGCTTGGCCCACGTGGCAATTGGCGCGACAACTGGGATTAGGGGAACAAGAAAGCCTGACCATGGCCGGGGTTTATTGGCTTTATCCGCTGGTGTTTAACGTCAATTTATTCGATTTTCATCCGGAAGTGTTTGCCTTACCCGCCTTGTTGTGGCTGGTGTGGAGTGCGCGGGGGAAACGGTGGGGCTTTTTTTTGATTGCCCTAGCAGTGATTTTGGCAAGCAAAGCGGTGCTGTCATTAACCGTGACCATGGTGGGATTCTGGCTAATGTTTTGGGAAAAACGACGCGGGTTTGGTATCGTCAGTTTATTCGCTGGGGTGGCCTGGTTTTTAATTGCCACCAAGGGGATTATTCCTGCTTTTAGTGGGGGTGAAGCAGCGGCGGTGAATCGATACAGTTTTTTGGGAGATTCAGTGGGGGAAATTGCATTAAATTTAATTTTAAAACCCCACATTATCCTTAGTTATTTATTAACAACGGCTAACTTTTTCTATTTACTACTGTTAATTATCCCCGTTGCCTGGGGCGTTTGGGGACGGGCTTGGATGATGGTTATTCCTGCTATTCCTGCCTTATTTTTAAACCTAATTACAGACTATAATCCGCAAAAAAATTTGGTGTTTCAATATGCGTTACCGATCTTGCCCTTTTTGTTATTAATGGTGATGACCCATTGGCAGCAGGGAACCACTTGGTTAAAACGTCCCCGCTGGATTCTGACCTGGGCGGCGATCGCTTTTTTAGCGTTGGCAAAATATACCTTTTTTCTGGGGCCGTATTGGCAACATTGGGGAGATTTATCCGATTTACACACCGCCGTTAGTCTAGTCCAGCCCGGCGATCGCCTATTGACAGCCCCCCACCTTGCCCCCCACCTGACCCATCGCCCAGATCTACAATTAGTAATTCGGGACGAAGCCCCGTTCGATTTGGAGAAATTTGATAGCATTCTGTTGCAAACAAACCATGCCGGTTGGCCCGATTCGGAAAATACCGTAGCGGAATTACAGCAACAACTCCAACAATCCCCCCAATTCAAACCCATTTATCAACAGGAAAATGTGGTTTTATATCGTCGTTAATTGTGCCCTTGCAAGTATTTTATGAATATCC
Organism: Cyanobacteriota bacterium; assembly: GCA_046048115.1. GTDB lineage: Bacteria > Cyanobacteriota > Cyanobacteriia > Cyanobacteriales > Microcystaceae > Synechocystis. The sequence continues at coordinate 2,180 of JBJOGT010000190.1, forward strand.
CCACAACGCCGCCGCGTTCTGTTTGGTTTGGGTTTGGCATTGTCACCCTGATTTTGGCGATCGCCGCCATTGTTCGTCATCTTTTATTTCAGTCCACCGCCTATGATTTGGGCATTTTTGATCATGGCATTTATTTAATTAGCCAGGGACAAATCCCCTTTATCCAATTCCGGGGATTGCATCTTTTAGGTGATCATGCCGCGTTGATTTTCTATCCCTTGGCTTTGTTCTACTGGCTTTATCCCTCGGTGTACTGGTTGTTTATCCTCCAGGCGATCGCCCTGGCTTTGGGGGGCATTGCTACTTGGCACGTGGCTAAACAGATTGGGTTAGGGCAAGCAGAAAGTTTGACCATGGCGGTGGTGTACTGGCTTTATCCCCTGGTGTTCAATATCAACTTATTTGATTTTCATCCCGAAGTGTTGGCTGTACCGGCATTGTTCTGGCTGGTGTGGAGCGCGAGGGCAAAGCATTGGGGGGGCTTTGTAACCATGTTGGTGATTATTTTAAGCACTAAAGCCGTGCTATCTTTAACCATTGCCATGGTGGGAATTTGGTTGATTTTTTGGGAAAAACGCCGAATTTTTGGTGCGATTAGCTTAGCTTTAGGAACAGCTTGGTTTATTATCGCCAGCAAAATCATTATTCCCGCTTTCAGTGGTGAAGAAGCGGCGGCGGTGGGTCGCTATGCATTTTTAGGCAATTCGGTGGGGGAAATCGCTCTGAATGTATTCCTCAAGCCCCAACTGGTTTTAGGGGCACTGTTTACTCCAGATAATTTCTTTTATTTATTGTTATTAATTGCCCCCGTGATTTGGGGCATTTGGGGTCGAGCTTGGGCGCTGTTTATCCCCGCCATACCCACATTATTTTTAAACTTAATTACCGATTATCAACTACAAAAAGATTTAATTCATCAATATTCCCTCCCCATTATTCCCTTTTTGTTATTAGT
>JBJOGT010000191.1:0-3116 GCA_046048115.1 Cyanobacteriota bacterium
CATCTCGCAGGGGCGCTACCCCCTAACGCCCAAGGGGTGGCCCAAAAAATCCTAATGAATTTATTAGGCGATCGCCATAATCTGACTATTGATAAAGAAGCGACTAAGCGGATGGCGGAACAAGCGGCTTCCGCGATGGAAACGGTGAAAGTATCGGCCCAAAAAGGAGAGGTGATCGTTAAGGCCGGGGAGACCATTAACCAGCAACAATTTGTCCTGTTAGATGGTTTTGAGCTGAGTCAACGGCAGGTAAATTGGGCGGGACTCCTACGCACTGCGGGGTTGGTGGGGGGAGCCGTAGCGATTTTTTGCGCCATTAGTCACCGTGTCCACCGTCCCCTGAGACGCCGAGATCATATTTTGCTTTGTTTGTTGAGTATTAGTGCCCCGACCTTCTCCTTAATCGATCCCTATTATGGAAACCTCCCGGCGATCGGGCTATTGACCAGTAGTTTTTATGGCCCTACCTTGGCGGTGACCCAGGTGTTATTGGTGGGGGGATTGTCAGCGTTTGCGGTGGAAACCATCACTTGGGAATATTTACTTGCGGGCCTATCGGCGGCATTATTGGCGGGGTTGATGGCGGGGCGATTGCGATCACGGGATGATTTGGCCCTTTTGGGAGGGGGCATCGGTTTAATGCAAGGCGGGGTCTATTTTGCCAGTTATTTAATTTTGAGTGCATCGGCTACTACCATTTGGTATGCGGTTCTGCCGGGGGCCATGGTTTATGGGTTGTTAGGAACGGCTTGGGCCATTGTGGCGATCGGCGTTTCCCCCTATTTAGAACGGATTTTTGATGTGGTGACCCCTATCCGATTGGTGGAGTTGAGCAATCCCAACTGTCCCCTATTGCAACGCTTGGCTAAAGAAGCCCCAGGAACATTTCAACACACCTTATTTGTTGCCTGTTTAGCGGAATCGGCGGCGCGGGAATTGCGCTGTAATGTGGAATTAGTAAGGGCGGGGACTTTATACCATGACATTGGTAAAATGCATGATCCGTTGGGGTTCATTGAAAATCAAATGGGGGGGCCGAATAAGCATGATCAGATTGCCGATCCCTATGTCAGTGTGGACATTATCAAAAAACACGTTTCCGAAGGTTTGGTCATGGCCCGACGTTATGGCTTGCCCCAAGTGGTGCGGGATTTTATTCCTGAACACCAAGGGCAAATGTTAATTTCCTATTTTTATCTCCAAGCCAAAGAGGCAGCGGAAAAAGCCGGAGGGACTCCCCTCAATGAAACTGAATTTCGATATGCGGGGCCAATTCCCCAATCGCGGGAAACGGGCATTGTCATGTTGGCCGATAGTTCAGAGGCGGCGTTACGTTCCCTCAAGGAGACCAATCCCGAGGTGGCCATGGGCATGATTAACCGAATTTTCAAAGCTCGCTGGCGGGATAATCAACTGAAGGATAGTGGGCTGAAATACGAAGAGTTGCCCATTATTGCGGAGGTGTTTGTGCGGGTTTGGCAACAGTTCCACCATCAGCGCATTGCCTATCCCAAGGCGGCGTTAGATCCCCACCCCTCTCTCCGTCCTATCCCGCAACCGGCAACGGAATCGTGAAATTCATTGGCATCGATTTAGGGTGGCGATCGGGGGAAAGTGGCCTATGTTGCTTGCAGCTTGATCGCCATTGTCTCCAATTGGTTGACGTGACCCGGCGGCTAAGTTTAGAAGAGATTTTTGCTTGGTTAGACCACTGGGTTGATCCCGATCAAGGGGCGATGGTGGCGGTGGATGCTCCGACGTTAATCCCCAATCAAACGGGCACTCGCTTACCCGATCGCCTTACCCATCAATATTTTGGCAAGTACCATGCGGGCTGTTATCCCGCTAATTTAGGCAGGCCCTTTGCTCAAAGGACGATCGCCGTGGGGTTAGAACTCGAAGCCAGACAATTTGCCCATGCCCCAACCATTTCCCCCCAAGTGCCGGGACGGTATCAAATCGAAGTATTTCCCCATCCAGCAATGATTCGGCTTTTCCGGCTTGATCGCATTATTAAATATAAAAAAGGGATATTAGCTGAGAAAAAAGCGGCTTTAGTCTATTTGCAAACCTGCCTGCAAACCCACCTATCCCAATTAACGCCCCCCCTGGATATTGCCCATCCCTTGATTCAAAGCCTCTGGCGATCGCCCTTAGACCTGAAAGGTAAGGATTTAAAAGCCCTAGAAGATCAACTCGATAGTTTAATGTGTGCCTACGTCGGTGCTTATTGGTGGTACTGGGGACTAGAACGCAATCAGGTGCTGGGCGATCGGCGATCGGGCTATATCATTGTTCCCCAAAAGTTAGTGTCTTGATTTATTCGCCATGTGTTTTGATGCGGTCATGCTTAGCCTGATCGTGTTGAAGAATCAAGAATAAAACGGTCAAACAACTGTCCTGATTGGGAAAAGCACCAATTTCATCAGCCTTGTTACGAAACTCTCGAAAAAAGCGTTCGAGATCACATTCCGCAGGTGTATCAGACGAGTAAATAATATTTTTGACAGGAAGAGCCTAAAAACTGAATTACATGGTGATGCTCTAGGTTCAAATTGACAACCTGTCGGATTCCGTCAAGAACGACCAAATGAATGGACTGGAAGCACTGAAACACCCAGCGCATGGTGGGGGTAGCCGTGGGTTTGCCCAACTGATTGGGAATGGTTTGCTTCGCTTTGACGAGAGCTTGGCGTAATTTTCTCTGAGCCAGGGTATAAACTAACAAACAAAGCCCCATGACCATTGCCAAAGGCGATCCTGCCCAATTTAGCCACCAGCCGGTGATGGTGAGAATGCATTCAGAATGTTTGACCGGAAATGCGTGGGTTCCCTGCGTTGTGATTGTCGGATGCAACTGCAAGCGGCGTTGAAAATGCTGGAAAGCCATGGTCTGGGGGTGGTGGTCTATCTGCGCCAGGCAGGGCGGGGCATTGGCCTGGTGAATAAAGTAAAAGCCTATTCTTTGCAGGATTTGGGCTATGACACGGTGGAGGCCAATGAACGGTTGGGCTTTGCGACGGATCTACAGGATTATGGCATGGGGGCCCAGATATTGAATGATTTGGGCATTAAACAGATTCGGCTGATTACCAATAATCCTCGCAAAACCGCGG
>JBJOGT010000192.1:0-3945 GCA_046048115.1 Cyanobacteriota bacterium
TAGACTCCTCCACTAATTCACCTAATTCCGTTGACCATCCGCGACCGCGGCGATCGCCAAAACACAATGACCATCGATAATATCCGTCTCAGAAATGAATTCATTAACACGCAAGTTATTACCCGCAACAGTGGCAAAAAACTCGGCGTCGTCAAAGAAGTCTTGGTCGATGTCGATCAACGGGAAATTGTCGCCCTGGGCTTACGGGACAACATTTTATCCCTGACGGGGATGCCTCAATATTTTTATCTCAACAGCATTGTGCAGACTGGGGATGTTGTCCTTGTCGAAAATGAAGATGTTTTTGAACTGGTGGAAGTGGATCTTTATTCTCCTCTGGTCAATAGTGAAGTGGTTACTGAAACCGGGGAGCCTCTGGGTAAGGTCAGGGATTTTCAGTTTGATCTTAGTACAGGAAAGGTTTCGTCCATTATTATTGCCTCCATCGGCCTGCCCCAAATTCCCGAACAATTGATTAGCACCTACGAGCTTTCCATTGACGAAGTGGTCAGTAGCGGGCCTAACCGCCTCATTGTGTTTGAAGGGGCGGAGGAACGCTTAACCCAACTTAGTGTTGGTATCTTGGAGCGTTTGGGTATTGGTCGTCCTGCCTGGGAGCAAATGGAAGAGGATATGTATTACCCGCCCACCGCTCGTCCGGAAAATCAATTGAGTAGTGGCATTCCCGTTCGTCCCCCTGTACAGGTTCGTCAGCCAGAGCCAGTGATGGAAGACCGTTGGCATGAAGATGACTGGCAAGAGAGTCGTCCGGCCCCTCCCCGCCGAGAAGTTGCCCCTCTCCGCTATCCTGAACCGGAATATGATGATTACGAAGTAGATAATTGGGGGGAAGCGGAGGTCATTACCCCAGCCGCTGAACCAGTTCAAAATTATGATTACGGCTATGATGAGCCGGTGGAAGGAGATGTGTGGGACGAAGACGCAGAAGCAAATCCCTATAATCCTCCCCGCGTCAATATTCCCGAAACCCGCCGAGAAAAAATGCCGGAATATTATGAAGAGTGAAAGTGAAGAGTGAAAATGGGGAGGTTAATGACGTTGTTTATAAATTACTGTGAGCCAAGTCCCCCCCCATCCGGATACTGTCAAAGCCATTTTTGCCCGCATTGCCCCCCAGTATGATGCCTTTAATTGGTGGCTGAGTTTTGGCCAACATCGGCTTTGGAAAGCCATGGCAGTGCAATGGAGTGGAGCAAAACCTGGCGATCGCCTGTTAGATGTCTGTTGTGGCAGCGGGGATCTGGCCTTTCAAGGGGCCAAACGGGTTGGGGTCAAGGGGCAAGTGGTGGGGCTGGATTTTTGTGAGGAATTATTGGCGATCGCCGCCCAACGACAACGGCAGCAATATCCCCAATTTGCGATGGAATGGCAACCAGGAGATGCCCTAAATTTGCCCTTTGCCGACCAAAGTTTTGATGCGGCCACCATGGGCTATGGTCTGAGAAATGTGGCGGATATCCCCCAAGCATTACAGGAACTGGCGCGGGTGTTAAAACCGCATAGCCAAGTCGCTATTTTAGATTTCCATCGCCCGGCGAACTTCTTAGTACATAATTTTCAACGTTGGTATTTAGCCAACATCGTCGTTCCCTTAGCCCACCAGTGGCAACTAAGCGATGAATATGCATATCTCCAGCCCAGCTTAGACCGCTTTCCCACCGGTCAGACCCAGGTGACCCTCGCCTTACAGTCAGGCTTTGCCCAGGCAGTGCATTACCCCATCGCCAATGGTTTGATGGGGGTTTTAGTCGCCCGAACATTTCATTGAAAAAACAGGACTAAAATAACACCTCATCGGCAAAACTGCCCCAGCGCACAAACTCAAAGGGCCCCGCAATCGATCCCCACACCCGCTCATCGGTCACCGGATCATAGCCCCGGTCTAAACTGATTAAGCCGGCTTCACTGACCTCAAAACTATTCTCTAAATAGGTTTCCTTGCCATCACGGATAATGCGGCATTGCTTTCCCGGTTGCACTTCTCCTTTAAAACTCTTGCCAGTCCACTCTACAATCATGTCGCAGCCATCCATCGGTGCTAGGCGATCGGGGGTCAATTGGTTTAATTTCCCCAAATCCCGCGCCGCCCCATGGAATTCCTCACCGTTATTAACCCTAAAATTCTCAATTTCAATATGATTGTCCACCACATTTAACTTCAACACCCGCAAACGGTAGGGTTGATGCAAGGCAAAATCATAGGCCTGTTCCAAAAACATCATGGGAGCACCAAATTTAGCCGCTGATAACGGTCGGATCGCCACCCGAATATGGGCATAAAAAGGCGGGTTGGCAAAGGCTTGGGCTTGGTTACTAAAATCCGCAGCCATCCAACGGGCCAGGGTTCGGATATCGGTGGAATGGGACATATTTTTATAACTAAATGATGAAATTTTAAAATTAATTATTTTGATCTAAAATTGTGACGATCTTCCCTAATAGAACACCTCACTTTTTTGATTAAATCACACTCTCGGCGCACCGCAGGGGATCAATGGGCTAGGGGCGATCGCCCTAAGAGAAAGCGCTGACGTCAACCCTAGGAGCATCGGTCAACCGACAAAGGATTACCATTCATGACAAATATTTCTTAATAATCAGAATTTTCATGCAATTGCTCTTTATTTCAAATGTTTTCTTGTATAGTTTGTGTGCTTTATTCTTGAGTCTCCAGCAAACATAAGAGTTGTCAACCCCAGAATGTGAAAACATTGAGGCTTTATTGGTTAAGAGGCGTTAGTCCTAAACCTCGAATCACTAAGTAAAAACACGGTTTTAGCCCCAATAAAGCAAAGGCATTTTTGATAGTATTTTTGCTCAAAATTGTGACATGCGAGGACTGGATCGATAAAAAAAGGTGCTATTCTTTCCAAAAGCTTAAATAATATTCATGACTTTATATGACTTACTCTCTCTCACTCCAATCAGTTCTTGTTAACGCTATCCAGTCCTTGGCAGATTTTGCGGCCGATCCGTTGTTTGCCCAGCATTTTCGTCTGGTTTTTGGCATCGAAATTTCCTCGCAACAGTTTTTACAGATCATCGAGGATTTACCAGAGATCGCAATTCTGCCCGATGAGGTTTTACCGGGAGCATTCGGTGCATTTTCTGTCCAAACCGGGACAATCTATCTATCCGAATCTGCGGTTAACGGCGATAGTGGACGATTACAGGCGGTTTTATTGGAGGAGATTGGGCATTTTATCGATGCTCAGGTGAACACAATGGAGACTCTAGGCGATGAAGGGGAACTGTTTTCTGCCATTGTGCGGGGCGTTGATTTAAGTCCCACTGACTTAGGACGGATTCAAACCGAAGACGATCACGCCACCATCACCCTGAAAGGGGAAAACATCGCCATTGAGCAAGCAACCGTGACCCTGCCATCGGACAACCGTATTGCTGCCGTATTGGGGGGGTATAAATGGGGAATTCCGACCATTACCTATAGCTTCTACGGAGGGGGGTCTTACTATGGCAGTGAAGCGGGTTTAGCGCCATTAAGCGATGCCATGAAGAAAAGTGTGCGGGATTTCTTGGAATATTCCATCGAACCCCTGATCAATGTCAACTTCGTGGAAGTGAACGACTCCCCTAGCAGTTATGGACTGTTGCGCTACTTTCTGTCTACTGATCCGGGTTACGCCTACGCTTATTATCCCTTTGCAACGGACACAAACCAAGGGAATAGCGATGATCAAGCAGGGGATGCTTTTTTTAATCGTTCCTATGACTATCTTGGTGATGACGCTGGCTTTCAGGGGGGATTTGGCACCCACGGCTATATGGCCATTCTCCATGAAACCCTCCATGCTTTAGGGCTTAAACATCCAGGGGACTATAACGGCAATGGCACAGGAGACCCCCCCTTTCTTCCCTTCAACCAAGACAATCAAGACAATACCGTGATGACCTATAACTTCA
>JBJOGT010000193.1:0-6616 GCA_046048115.1 Cyanobacteriota bacterium
AAAGAACGAAAAGCTTTTGTAAAAACCTTTGATCTCCCTTTGCTGTCGTCGCCAAATTATCCCAGACGTAGTTCACACAATGCGGCAATGTCATGCAGAAGGTAGTAGTGTGCGGGGGATTGCTTTCATACGCTCAACGAGCCCAATTAACCTCAAAGCCATGGACTTGGCATGATTTTGCCATCTATCCCACAGTTTATTCGCGCACGCCCCTAACAGCCTGTGAAACTTGTAGAAAATGAGGGCTTTTGTCAATACCATTGACGATACTCTTAATAATATGTTACATTTCTTCATATAAAGTAACAAAACAAACCACCGTAGCCGGACTTATTTATGAATACCCGTGGATTTCGCCTTGATCAAGATAATCGTCTCAACAATTTTGCCGTTGAACCCCAGGTTTACGTTGATGAAACCGTGCAAGCGGGTTGGACAGAGTACGCCGAAAAAATGAATGGTCGTTTTGCCATGATTGGTTTTGTTTCTCTCCTAGCAATGGAAGTCATTACCGGCCACGGCATTGTCGGTTGGTTGTTATCTCTGTAATTTTTGTATCTAAGGCGATCGCCTACTAGGTTCCACAGCCTTGTCCCCCTTTAAGAACTCGGAGACAAGCGCTTAGAAAGTTGAGTGATAAAAATCGGTCAAGCGATTAAGCAAAACTTTGGAAAGATATTTACTAGGGATCGATCGCCGTTTCCAGTCCCAAATTTTGCAAGGTTAAGGCTGCTTGTTGGGCATTGAGGGGGTCGCTAAAACTGCCGATTTGTAGCATCCGCCGACCGTTGTAATTGGTATAAAACGCGCCGGGATAATTCACTTTAACTTGTTTTTCTTGAACGCTAGACGTCACAAGGGCTAAGACTCGATAGGATGAGGCATTGGCCGTGAATTGAAACTGGGAGGGATCGGGAACGGGATTGGGGCCAGCGGGGGGCGGCGGTAGTAATGCCTGGGCGATGAATAATGGGGAGGGTAAAGCATTGGCCGGGGCGATCGCCGTTGGTATTGCAATCATAGGCAGCAATAAAATAGTTAGATGAGTTGAAAAATTAAAGGTGTTAAACATAGGAATAGATGAATAAAAAAAGAGTATTAAGGGCTGGCGGAGAAATCCGGCTTAGAAGGTGGGGAACTAGGGGATTGTAAACCTTGGTAATAAAGCCGACCAATGAAACCGAGAAAAATGACATAAATAATGCCTTGAATTAGATAAAAATGATCTCGGTAACCCAATAGGGTTTTGAAAACAAGCCCCGGAAATTGGCGATCGGGGAGCCAGGTTGAAAAATCCCACAATTGCGGCCCTAATAGACAGGAATCCCCCGGCACAAAACACATTGCCTGTAACCCCAAATCGGCTTGGCTAATTAACGTCGCCGCTAAATCAAGATTTTTCAGTACCCCAATCACCAAACCCGCCACAATGAGTAACAATAACGTCCCCAGAATCTGGAAAAAGCGTTTGAGGTTAACCTTAACCCCGACTTGGAAAATCAGATAAGCCAGCAGGGTGGCGGTTAAAATCCCCATTAAGGCGGCCACAATGCCTGCTAAATTGGTCACCTGTTCTTGGGCAGCGAGGAAGAAAACTGTTTCAAAGCCTTCCCTTAGCACCGCAATCAACACCACCACGGAAATAGTCTTACCACCATCAGCCTGGGTTAACGCACTGGCAATTTCCCCTTGAATTTCGGCTTTTAGGGATCGGGATTGCTGGGTCATCCAAATTAACATCCAACTCAACATGCCCACGGCGATCGCCCCAAATAAGGCCGCTAGTAAAGCTTTCAGAATGGGGGTGAAGGGATTAGGATTAGATCCCACCCCTTGTAAAACCCCAGCTAGGAGAAATCCCACCAGTACACTAGCGACAATGCCCCCACTTACCCCCTGCCACACCCAACGATACAACTGAGTTTGTTGGGCCTGTTTCAGATAGGCGAAGACAATGCCGACCACCAAGGCCGCTTCAAACCCTTCCCGGAGGGTGACAATAAAAATGGGTAGGGTGGCAGTAATATCCATTCATTAAACCCGTAATTAATTGGTCGGTTTATTGCCTAAAATCTGCTCATTTAAAGAACGAATTTGTGTTCCAGGATAATAGAAAGCCAGAATTTTTTCCGCTGACCAACCTAATTGAGACAACTGATAGGAACCGAACTGACTCATGCCGACACCGTGGCCAAAGCCCCCGCCCACGAATACCACATTGGTTAAGCGTTGGTTCGCGTCATAGGTGGGTTCCAGATAAAAGAGGGTACTACGGGGGCCAGAAAAGGCACTACGGGCTTCATTTTTGGCTAGATCAATCGTCCCTTTATCGGTCAACACTTCCAACATTAAGATGCGTCCCGATGGCGATCGCCGGGTGATTTTCATATCGTAAATTGTTGTGAAATTAGCCAGGGGATGGCGACGTTTACTCAAATATTCCTTTAGATCGGTGTTGAGTTGGGCCAGGGTAGCGGGATAGCGCCAGCGCAGATGCTTGCGTCCGGTTTCGTTAAAGCCTTCTTTTAAACTAATAAATTGCCGAAATGCAGCTTCGTTGGCCAAACTTTTGCTGGACAAATCCCAAATTGGCTGGGCGGAATCAATCACCGCCTGTAAGTAGGGCCGTTCTGCCCCATTCCAGACATCGCTAAATTTTGCGGTTACTCCCCCGGTGGTGGAAGAGTAGAGGGCATCCACCAATTGGTTATCGTAGGTCAACACCAACCCTTTGGTCTCATTAATGGCTGCATCGGCCTTCGCACTGGTTTCGCTTAACCCGTAATAGACTTGGCAATGGGTCGTAGCACAGAGTTCATAATTATCGGCGGCAAAACGACGGCGGTTACGGAGGGCGTAGGTGCGGGCAATGATGGTTTGGGCTTTGGCGGCATTGGGGGGGGCATTGGGGCCGATTTCATGGGGAACCACCCCCCGCAGATAGGTTTCCAACCCAACATGGTTAACCAGGGTGTAATTGCCGTAGGCGTTGGGTTGCAGTTTTAACCAGCCTCCGTAGGTATAACTTTTTTTACCCTCAGTCACTTGAATTTGTCCGTTGGGGGCCGTGATTTTGAGTTGGGAACTGGGATAGGTTTGCCCATTCAACACCAGCACTGCTTGGGTCTTAGCATTCAATACGGCACTTTCTAAATAGGGAAACTCATAACCTTGGCGTCTTAAATCGTTGAGCAACCAGCGGCGTACCAGGGGACTATCGTAAACGCTCCGTTTGGCCCAGACCTGCCACCGCCCCGGTTGGGTTACTTCCGCCGCAATGCCCTTAGCCTGCCATTCCAAGGCGCTATCTTCGGCGGTTTCAAAGGTGGCATGGTCACTCAGCACCATTACTTCGGCTAATTCGGCGTTGGGGATCGGCTGTTGCTGGATGGCGATCGCCCCTTGGGTTCCCTGTAATTTAACCGGTTTACCTTGACTGTCAACGGCTTCAAAGGTCAAGATATCGCCGCCAACCCCACTAATGGTTAACTTATCCTGGGCTTCATCCCCAAACCGTTGCACCACCCCCACTTGCAATAACACATCCTTCGCCAACGCGGGCAGGGCTTCCCCGGTGAGTAACCCCAGGGTAATCACAATGCCACCCAGACGACGGACAGCGGGTTTGAACAAACGGGAAAATGGGGAAATGAACATAAATGGCGATCGATCTAGGGCACAAATCAAGGGCAATTCCTTGTTAACTTATCATTCCATCGCAGGGAACTGACACATTATCTATCCCCATCTATCCGCTGGGAGGTTTGTTGGTGACGGTTACTGACGATGCTTTAAATAGGTATTAGGTTCCGATCGCCGGAGTAAAAATAGGGTCAACGTTAACCAGACAAAGCCCACAGCATAGCCTGCCAGAATATCACTCAACCAATGAACGCGACAATACATACTGCTGAGGCCAATAAAGCCGACCCAGAGGGTGGTTCCCCCGTAGATCTGCCAGCGATATTGGGGATAGTGGGTGCTCATCACATAGGCTAAATAGTAATAAAAAACGACGCCCCCCGCTGCATGGCCACTGGGAAAACTGCGACCGTCCACCTCTACTAAACTTTCCAAGGGACGACGGCGATTAAAAATGGGTTTCAGACCTTGATCAACCACTAGCAAAATGCCCAATGTGGCAAAGGCCAGGTATTTGGCTTCCGACCAGTATCGTTTCCAAATAAAAATACCAAGGGTGATTACCACCATCCCCGCCGTCAGTTCCGCCCCGGTAACCTGATAGACCAATTTCCAAAAGGGGGCTAGGGCATCGGGAATAACCTGGTGCAGGAAATCTAAAAACGCAATATCAAAGGGAATTTCCTTGGCATCGGCAAATTGGGGCCCAACGGTGACCAATAAAACGGCGATCGCCAGACATAATAAAAACGGGATCACACCGACGATCTTTAGCCAGCGTAAATAGGGAGAATTAGCCAAGGATTTCATGAACAAAAGGGCCGATTTTGTGGCGGCACTGCGGTTAGTCAGCAATGCGTTTTTCAGCATACTGCTTTTGGTCGGCAAATTTAACGATTTCTTAACGGCGGTGATGTCGGGGCTGAAATAGAGTACTGATCTCAATCACTTTGGTTTGCAGGGCTTGGCAGGGATCGGCACCCCGTTTGAGTTGATATTCCAATTCCAACAACAGCGGTAACGTTTTGATCAGTTGTCCGCCGGTAATGCCTTTGAGTTCCTTTCGCAAAAAATAGAGTCGTTTGGGATTGCTGAGATCGGCCTGGGCGGCGATCGCCTTGTCATCTTTTTCCCCCGCTTCCATGGCCAGTTTAATCAAAGTCCAAGTCCGAAATTGCCCGGTGAGGGTAGCCAAAATTTTAAGGGCTGGTTCATTGCAGGTGGACAGTAACTCCGCTGCCAATTGCAATCCCTGGGCCGTATCCCCATTCCGCAGAGCTTGGGCCAATTGCAAACTGTTTTGGGTGCTGGTATTGACCAGTTGTTTTGCTTGGGCAACGCTTAACGGCCCCGGTTGGCTCTGACTATACAGTTTTAGCTTGGCCAATTCATTCCAGATTAAACGGGTGTCATTGCCCAGGGCATCGGCTAAAAAGTTTTCCGTCTCGGGTTGCAACGGTAACTGTAAATCAGCGGCGATCGCCTGGATTTGGTGAATTAAGGCATCGGTATTCCAGGGAGAAATCAGGGCAAATTCCCGGATAGTGGCGTGACTTTCTAAAAATTTGGTGGACTTTAACCGGCGATCGAGTTTTTTGCTAGACGTAAACAGTAAATGGCAATTTTTGGGGATGACAGGCACACTAACCTGTAGCCGATCCAGTAACCCTTCCTCACAACTCTGTCCCAAACTCGAATCCACCACCCACACTAGGCGATCGCCACTACCAAAGGGCGGTGTCAGGGCCTGCTCCAAACCCTGTTCGGTGGCATCCGCTTGACTGCCCGCAATTTTTTCAAAATTAAACGCCATCCAGTTGGGGTCTAGACATTTCGTTTGCAACTGTTTAACCGCTTGTTGCAGGGTAAATTGATCTTCGCCCCAATAAAAATAGACAGGCATAATGGCAATTAACGACCTTTGAGGGCTTTTTGGAAGTTGCGGCGATAGGCAGGATTCACAATTAACAATCCCGGCCAGAGTAACGCCAGGGATAAGCGAGTCGTTAAACTGCGATTAAAATTGGTGTGGCGATAACCCGACAGAAATCGCCAGATGCCGCCGACATAAATTACCACCAGGCCAAAGCCAATCAAGGTTCCCATAATGTTGATTGTGTAAGGTTTTTTGAGCGGTCTATGCCCTATTCAAGCTTATTTTAGCCTTCCGATTGGGTGTTAAGAATATTGGATGTTAAACCGACAATCGCTAGACCCCCTGTGGATAATGAGGGGGCTTTGCCTGAGGCGATCGGCAAGGGATGGCTAAGCTTCCTCCTCCCCAAAGGATCAGGTTTTTAAACAACGAACGGGGTTTGGTAAACAGGGTAAGCTGATTTTTCATCACCCAAGGAGGAGACATTGACCGGACTTATCCATTCTAATGCGCTCCCATCAGTCCCTAAAACGTCGATCCGTTCCAGCCCCACATGGCCCCCATGGCGGTTCCAGTAGCGTTGTTGAATTCAATGTAAGTACGGGTTGGGGAAACGGCGATCGCCTGTTGGATCGTGTCACAAAAATCTTTACTCATGGCTTGGGTTTGACTGGGAGAGATTTGCCCAATACTTTTTACTTCGACATAGCACACTGGCTCAGTTGTTCCGGCGAAGGTCATGGGCACATCTCCCTCCAGGCAGGTCATCACATAGGATTCAGGTTTACCTAAGTGTTGGCTAAGTTTTGCCGATAGGGTTTTGAGCAGGTCTTGGGCCGTGGCGACATCGGGGGAAGCAGAGGTTTGGACTTTGATTAAGGGCATAGAGTTAGGATTGCTCGACAAATGACAAATTTAGATCAATTTTAAAGGCTTGATGGCGATCGCCTATCACCAGCAATATCACAACATGAGTGAACAAATCGGCGATCGGCAAGGGGGGCAATTTCTCTACAGAATATAGGGAAGGCGTTGATCAAACTGAAATAGTACAATAAGGTAGAAACCAAAATTTAAGCATCCTTAGTTACTTCCCAA
>JBJOGT010000194.1:0-3009 GCA_046048115.1 Cyanobacteriota bacterium
AAAAATTTAGACTCAATTATCATTTGAGGAAGCTAACCGAGTAAGGTCGCAAGTGATAGCTATTTTGCAAGTAGGGTTGGTAGGCGTGGTAAGGAAAATAAATCTTCAAGTATGTTAAACTGCAAGGAGGATGATATGTAAAATTACATCAATGCTAATAACTTAATCTTTTTCGATTCTGATACCCCGCTGCAAGCAGCGGGACGGCTTTATTGATGACAAACTGGTTAGATTAAAAGCACTATCCTATGTCAAATGGCGCACCAGGGCTTCTCCTACCCGCTGGGCTTCTTCCGCCGTAGTTCCTGAGGTTAGGGGAGGACAAATATGGCGAGGGCACCAGGTCTCAGCATTGGGGAATGACTGCCCCTGACAGACTTCTTTAAAAACTGGTTGTAAATGACAGGGAATTTCGTAGACCGTTCCGCCAAGATAAATATCCTCTGCGGCTAACGCCGTTTTGACCTGATCCGCTTTTTTATTTTCCGGCAATAAGACCATTAGTTTATATTGACTGGCACTATCCATGTGGTCGGTAGAAACAAACTCAATTCCCGCTTTCCTGAGAGGGGCTGTGATCAAATCATAGGCCTGCTGGCGGGTAGCTAGCATTTTCGGAAGTTTAGCCAAATGAATTTGCCCCAACAATGCATGAATTTCCGTCATGCGGGTACTGTTGCCAAAGTCCGTATGGAGTCCACCAAAGTTCATCCCTCGTTTGCCCTGATTGCGGAAGGATCGGGCTAGAATATCTTCTTCATCGTCGTTTAAGGTGATCATGCCTCCTTCAAAAGTGGTCATTACTTTAGTGGGAAAGAAAGAAAAAGATGCTCCGTTACCCAAGTTTCCAGCTTGAACCCCGTTAATCTGGCTGCCGTGGGCATGGGCAGTATCTTCCCAAACATAAAGCCCTTTTTGGTGGCAATATTCAACCACAGCGGGAAATTCTGGGGAAATGACGCCACCAATATGGACCCAGAAAACCCCAGAAAGGGGTTTTGGATAAGATTTATTTTCAACGGCATCCCTAACCATCTCCAACGTTGGGGCAAAGGTTTGGGGATCCATGTCTAAATATTGCACGTCGCTGTTGACCCGTAACACTGTGGCTACGGTGGCGAAATTGGTATTAGTCGGCACCAAAATCGTGGTGTTTTCAACTTTTTTGATCCGTAACAGAATTTCTAAACCAGAGGTGCCACTGTTCACGGAAATGGCGTGTTTGGTGCCGACAAATTCCGCAAAAGCCCGTTCAAATTCGCTGGTGTGCTTCCCTAAGATCAGGCTGCCGGATTTGAGAATTTGGCGAGCTTCACCGAGAAAAAACTCGATTTCGTCGTCGGTAATATCAAAAAAAAAGGGTTTAATAGGTTGTGCCATCGGAAACGTTCAGTTAGATGAGTTGAATGAAGGGGAGAGAGAGCTTTTAACGAGGGCCGCCGTAGTGGTTTTTACGACAGTAGCATTCGCCGGAGAATATTGAGAAGATTCGATTTATTGACAGAATAAGTAGTCTACTTTATTCGATGGCAAAGGGCTACCATGTTTTACTCGGGCGTAGCCTAAGTTGGGAAGGGAGAGAACTAAACAGCTCATTGATTCTCCCAATGAAATGTGGTCTTTCGTTTTCTCCATAAGTTTTGAAGTTTATATTGGGCTGGCCATTGACGGTGATACTCGGTAAATTGTGGGTTGTTTTTTAGGTGATAAAACTCGACAATCTGCTAAAAACGTTGGGCTGGTCTTCCCCCTGTTTATCCGCAGTGTGCTGTTGCTTACACCGATTTTTGGCAGTCTATCAGAAGGGGATTGCTTTTGGTCTTTCATTCATTACGACAACGCGCAGTTGGTTTGACTTTTAGCCCCATCACCCCTTCCGAATTACGATCCAGTTTTATGATATAGCTATGCGTTGGCGCAGGATAAATTCGGCGATCGCCAGGTCAACGGGGGTGGTGATTTTCAAGTTTGTTTCTTCACCGGGGACAATTTTAACGCCATGGCCACATTTTTCCAACAGGGCCGCATCGTCGGTTACTTCCCAGCCCTGGTCTTTTCCCCATTGGTGACAGGTTTTCAGCAGTGCCACATCAAAGCCCTGGGGCGTTTGGGCCGCCCATAACCGCTGGCGATCGGGGGTTGCTGTGATCCAGCCTTGATTATCAACGACTTTAATCGTATCTTTGACCGGAATGGCTGCAATGAGTCCCTGACAGGTTTGCAATGTTTCTGTGCAGCGGTCAAATAAATCTGCGGTGGCTAGACACCTTGCCCCATCATGGATTAACACGGCCTTGGCCTCTGGGGGTAAAGCCTGTAAACCATTGAAAACCGATGCTTGGCGGGTTTCACCGCCCCTAATTAAAGTAACCGGTTTAGCTAAGGCGAGGGAATCTAACAATCGGGTAAACGCACCAAAATCGTTGGGTTGTCCAATAATACCGATCCATTCAATACTGTTTGCCGCCGCCGCCGCCTTTAACGTCCAACTCAATAACGGTTCGTTGAGTAGTGCCAACAGCAATTTATTATGGTTGCTCCCCATGCGTTTGCCGGAACCGGCTGCGGGAATGAGTAAATGCATTGCCTTAACCCGATCGCCTGAATGATTTCTTGGTCTCAAACCTTACCACAATGCTGGTGGCTGATGGCGATCGCCGACGCTCAAAACGCTGGGGGAAACGGAGCAAAATCCCGACAGAAAGCAGCGGCTAAACCGTGACTACTGCAATCACGGCCAATAACGCATTGATAAGGTAAAACGCGCCGACAATCTGGGTTTCACTCCAGCCACTTAACTCCAAATGGTGGTGAATGGGAGCCATTTTAAATAGGCGTTTGCCGACACCATCGGGGCCTTTGGTGGCTTTGTAATAACTGACCTGGGCAATGACAGAAAGGGATTCCGCTAATGCTCCCAACCCCACAAAGGTGATCGCCCTCGATGCAGTATTTACGTTTTTGCGTTAGTAAACCTCATCATGGGTGCCAATAGATTCCAAAAGAATG
>JBJOGT010000195.1:0-4362 GCA_046048115.1 Cyanobacteriota bacterium
GGCTTTGCTAGTTACCCCGTCGATGGCGTTGGTCTCGCTCGTTTAGAGTTCATTATTGCCAATCACATTAAAGCCCACCCCTTAGCCTTGATCAATTTTGATGACTTGGAAGATCAAGATGCCAAAGCGGAAATTGCCGAACTCACCAAACTCTATGCCGGCGCTCGCCCCCAGTTCTTTGTCGATAAATTAGCCCACGGCATCGCCATGATTGCGGCGGCCTTTTATCCCAAACCCGTGGTGGTTCGCATGTCAGACTTCAAATCCAATGAATACGCGGGTTTACTCGGTGGTCGCCAGTTTGAACCCCAGGAAGAAAACCCGATGATCGGCTGGCGGGGCGCTTCCCGTTACTATGACCCCAATTACCGCGATGCCTATGCCTTGGAATGTCAGGCTCTAAAACGGGTGCGGGATCAAATGGGCTTAACCAATGTCATTCCCATGATTCCCTTCTGTCGTACCCCTGACGAAGGGCGCAAGGTGCTGGCTGAAATGGAAAAACACGGACTAAAACGGGGGGAACATGGGCTTCAGGTTTACGTGATGTGTGAACTGCCCAGTAACGTTATCCTCGCCGATGAATTTGCCCAGGTATTTGATGGATTCTCCATTGGCTCCAATGATTTAACCCAATTAACCTTAGGGTTAGACCGGGATTCTTCCCTCGTTGCCCACTTGTTTGATGAGCGTAATGAAGGGGTTAAACGGATGGTGGAAATGGCGATCGCCGCCGCCAAAAAATATGATCGCAAGATCGGTATTTGTGGCCAGGCTCCCTCGGACTATCCCGAATTTGCGGAGTTCTTGGTTAAGTTGGGCATTGATTCCATCAGCTTGAATCCTGATTCGGTACTGAAAACTGTTTTACGGATTGCCGAGGTAGAAAAAGCCAGAACCTAATGGTAAATCCGTGACAATCAAAACCGCCAAAACCCCGAGGATGCCGGCAAAGAGTAAGTAAATCGCCATGGGTAGGAGTAACTGACGGAGTAGGATGCCTTCCCGCCCCAGTAATCCGACCGTGGCCACCGCCGGCATAATATTAGAAACGGAAATGATATTACCCGCCGTCGCTCCCACACATTGCAGGGCCAAAATCACAGGGGCCGGTGCACCAATTTGTTCTGCTACCCCGAACTGAAACAGGGAAAACATCATATTGCTGACGGTGGCACTGCCGGAAACAAAAGTTCCCATCATGCCGACGACCGGCGCAAAAAACGGCCAGACTTGACCCAACAGGCTGGAAACCCCATCCGCAAGGGCGAGGGGCATACTGGGCAGGCCGGAAGTGTTTATGTCGGAATTAATAAAGACCTTGGCCATGGGGACAGACGCCCCGATCGCCAAGGCAGTGGCCAGGAGTTTTTGCCCAGCTCCGGCGATCGCCCGTTGCATTTGTTTGACCTGCATTTGATGCAGGAAGTAGGTGCAGATAACGACCAGGACAAAAATGGTGCCGGGCAGGAATAGGGGGCGAGTGGAAATGCTGACATCGGTTCCCCAAATATTGGTAAAGCTGATTTGGGCGGCTTGGAGCCATCCCCGTAGGGGCAGAAATCCCAGGCGGGACAGGGCCAGGAAAATCCCCACCAATAGATAGGGAGTCCAGGCTTGTAACCCCGTCATTGAAACCGGTGTGGTGGTCGTTGCACGGGGAGCCGTTCCCAACCAAACCGGCGGCCACTGGGCCAGATCGGGAAAATCCCAGCTTGTCTTGGGTTTGAAAAATCCAGCTTTGGCGGCGGGTACAACGATCGCCAGCCCCACCAACGCCCCCACCAAAGAGGGAAATTCTGGGCCAATCAGGAGGGCGGTAATAGTGTAGGGAATGGTAAAGGCAAGACCCGCAAACAGCGCAAATCCGGCAGCGGGGAGAGCCTCTTTCCAAGACCGGCGATCGCCAAAGTAGGCCGTCATCATCATGATCAACAGCAGCGGAATGAACGTCCCGATCGCCCCTTGCATCACACCAATCTTGGCGCCAATCACCCCCAGATAGTCGGATAACGCTAACCCCAACCGGGCAATTTCTTGCTCTACGCCCTCAGATCCCTCTAAACCACTTTCCATACCAATAAGGATTGGTGTACCAACAGCCCCAAAGGCGGCTGATACAGTGGGAATTAGCATTGCAGTCATAACGGCGGCCATGGCCGGAAACCCAATCGAAACCAACAGGGGCACAACAATAACAGGAGTACTGCCAAAACCCGATGCCCCCTCAATAAAACTGCCAAATAACCAGGCGATAATAATCACTTGAATGCGGCGATCGCCGGAAATCCCCAACAAACCCTGACGAATTTTATTCATCGCCCCTGATTCCTGCAAGGTATTGAGCAACAGGATCGCCCCAAAAACAATATAGAGAATTTCGAGAATGATAATCAGTCCCTGCACCGTTGAGGCGGCAACTTGGATCACAGGCACTTTCCAGAGGGTTAGGGCGATAATCGCCGTCACCAGATAAGCGACGGGCATGGCTTGGGTCGCCGGACGATTGGCCACAACCAACAGCAAAAAAGCCGTCAGAATGGGAGCCAGGGCAAAAAGAGAGTAAAGGAGGAGTTGCATCGAAGTTTCAGCTTATTCCGAACTGAGATTACCCTAATTTTGCTCCCTCTCAAGCACATTTTAACGTTTTTTGTTGACAAAATTAGTTCGTGTTATCTATTAAATATTGATGAATAATCCCCAAAATGACACCATCTAGCGCTGGAATGTTAGCGGGACTGACCTTGTTGTCAACATATTTATGATCTGATAATACTGCAATTTTTTGGGTAACTCTGAGGACATTGATATGGCTGCAACCTTATTTTGATGGGTGAGTCAAGACCATTCCTATTCTTCCCTTACTAAGGGGAGGTGCTTGGAGGGGACGGGGGGAGATAAAGACGCCGGGGAAAATGCTAGGATGCCTTGATACTAACTATTTCCACTTTTTGCCGTGGCTCAGGTAATTGTCGAAAATCTCTATAAAAGTTTCCCCCAACAAAGCGCGAAACAGTCCCCCGGGGGCGCAATGGTCAATGTGCTTAAGGCGATTAATTTAGAGATTAAAGACGGGGAATTTATGGTGCTGGTGGGGCCATCGGGGTGTGGCAAAAGCACCCTGTTACGACTGATTGCGGGCTTAGAAACCGCCACAGGGGGCAATATTCTGATCGGCGATCGCCGGGTGAATGAGTTACCGCCCAAGGCCCGGGACATTGCCATGGTGTTTCAGAATTATGCCCTCTATCCCCATTTGAGTGTGTACGACAACATTGCCTTTGGTCTACGGCGGATGCCGGATCAAAGAACGGTGGGAGATGATAAGTTCCCCCGCTGGTTGCAGGATGGGTTACGGGGCATGACCCAACCCCTACCAAAATCCCTGCAATATCAATCTCCCCAGGAAAAACAGTTAGCCAAACAGGTCAACACCGTGGCCCAACAGTTGCAAATTGATCATTTATTAGACCGACTTCCCAAACAATTGTCCGGCGGACAAAAACAACGGGTGGCCCTAGGGAGGGCGATCGCCAGAAATCCCCAGGTTTTTTTGATGGATGAACCGTTATCAAACCTGGATGCCAAACTCCGAGCCGCAACCCGTAGCCAAATCGTTAAACTCCAACGACAACTGGGCATCACCACCATCTACGTCACCCATGACCAAACCGAAGCCATGACCATGGGCGATCGCATTGCGGTGTTAAATCAAGGGGAAATTCAACAATTAGCCTCGCCATTAACCCTCTACAATCAACCGGTCAATCGCTTCGTGGCGGAATTTATTGGCTCACCACCAATGAATTTTTTCACCGTCTCTGTGGAATCGGAATCAGTGCTGACCCATCCCCAATTTCGTCTAGAATTGCCGCCCCAGTGGCACCATTGGGTGCGACCCTACACCGGGCGATCGCTCCTGCTCGGTGTCCGCAGTGAACATTTCCACCTTGCCAAAGAAAGTCCTGACTGCCTAGAAATTGAAGTGGATTTAGTGGAAGCCCTAGGCAATGACACCTTCATTTACGCCCATTTACGGCAAAATCCTGCCCAAACCCTCCAAGCCCGTATTACCCCCGATCATGCTATTCAGGGGGGAGAAACACTCTGGTTAACCTTCAACCTTCACAAAATTCATTTATTTGACGCTAGGACGGAACAGCGCATTAACGAAGGATAAATAATCAAATATCCCCTAACCCATCCCCCAACCCATTAAGAAAAAATAATTTGTGAGCCTTATTCGTTAATTTTAATAGAGAGAATCTGATGATTTTCAAAGGTTTTATCTAAATTGTGATGATCTTAAGTGGTGTCTAATTATATCATTTATCAGAGCGTTATCTCGTATTCTTTATTTTT
>JBJOGT010000196.1:0-7187 GCA_046048115.1 Cyanobacteriota bacterium
TGCCCCCAGAAATCCCGGCCGTCGAAAATCCCGAAGTCAGTCAATCATCAGACGTTGTCCAAGCCCCCTTTGTTAACCCGGTTCCCCCTCAGTCAGCGACGCCGATTCTGGCCCAAATGTCCGATAATCTGCCCGATGAAGTACCCGATGAACCTGAGTTAGAAGTAGAAACTGAGACTGAGACTAAGGCGATCGAAAATAACGAAAACACTGAAGAAAATACCGATCCAGCCACGGAAACCTCTCCCCCAGACACAACTGAAACACCATCTAAATCGCCTTCCCTTCCGGTAGAAGAAAGTCAACCTAGCTCCCCCCAGACCCTCCCTAGTTTTACGCCGACAGATACGCCTCCCGAATCAACCGATCCCCCTTCGTCATCCCCAGAGGATCAAACCAGCCCGACCCAGACTCTTCCCAGTTTTACGCCGCCGACTACCGCCCCTAGCAGTGAAACGCCGCCCCAGCCCCAAGAACCCCGGGTATTGGTGAGTGAAGTGGTGATCAGTGGTGCCAATGAAGAATTGGAATTGTTGGTTTATAACGCCATTCGCACTGAACCAGGGCGGACAACCACCCGTAGTCAACTCCAAGAAGACGTAAACGCCATCTATGCCACAGGCTTTTTTAGTAACGTTAAGGTATCCCCCGCTGATACCCCCCTGGGGGTTAGGGTCACGTTCGAAGTCCAAGCCAATCCGGTTTTTACAGGGCTAGACATTGAAACCGTACCGGCGATCGCCGACGATAGGGAGCGTGTGTTGCCCCAGTCCGTTGTTGATGAGATATTTTCCGGTCAATACGGCAAAATTCTCAATCTCCGGGACTTACAAGAAGGCATTAAAAAAATCAACGAATGGTACTCCAGCCAAGGCTATGACCTCGCCCAGGTGGTGGGATCGCCAAAGGTGGAAAGTGATGGCACGGTGAAATTAATCATCGCGGAAGGGGTCGTGGAAAATATTCAAGTGCGCTTTTTTGACGCCGAAGACGAACCCGCCGATGGCAGAACCCGAGACTTTATTGTCACCCGGGAAATGGAACTCAAGCCTGGGGATGTGTTTAACCGCAACATTGCCCAACGGGATTTACAACGGGTTTTCAGCTTGGGATTATTTGAGGATGTGCGTCTTTCCTTTAATCCAGGCACCGATCCCAGGGAAGTGATCGTTAATGTTGATGTTGTTGAAGGCAATACCGGATCTGTGGCTGCCGGGGCCGGGATTAGTAGCACCAGTGGCTTATTTGGAACTATCAGTTACCAAGAGAAAAACGTTGGGGGCAATAACCAAACCCTGGGAACCGAGTTTCAATTGGGGCAGCGGGAATTGCTCTTTGATGTTAACTTCACCGATCCCTGGATTGGCGGCGATCCCTACCGCACGTCCTACTCGGTTAATGCCTTCCGGCGTCGAACCATTTCCCTTGTGTTTGACGGTGATGACTCCTCCATTAGAACGCTAAATGGCTTTGATAGTCCCCGTATTGTCCGTACAGGAACAGCAGTGACTTTCTTCCGCCCGATCGCCAAGGATGTGTTTACGCCCCCTGATTGGCGTCTATCCGCCGGGGTCGGCTACCAAAATGTCCGGGTGGAAAATTCCGATGGGGATCTGTCCCCTTGGTCTGCCCCCATCAATGGCTTTGACTCCCAACCCTTGTCCTTTAGTCCCAATGGGGTGGACGATTTAATTAGTCTTACCTTTGGCGCCTCCCAGGATAATCGCAATAGTGCGGTCCAACCCACGAGTGGTTCGATTGTGCGCTTTGGGGCAGAGCAAACGGTTCCCTTTGGATCGGGGGACATTGCCATGACTCGACTGCGGGGAGCCTATAGCTATTACATTCCTGTCAACTGGTTAGACTTGACTAGCTTTGGCTTTACGGAATCCACCCAGCCCCAAACCGTCGCCTTTAACGTCCAAGCGGGAACCGTACTAGGGGATTTGCCGCCCTACGAAGCGTTTATTTTGGGGGGCAGTAACTCGGTGCGGGGTTACGCAGAAGGGGAACTGGGGAACGGTCGTAGTTATTTCCAAGCCACGGCGGAATATCGTTTTCCCATTATTTCGGCGGTCGGTGGGGCCTTATTCGTAGATTATGGCTCTAACCTCGGTTCCCAAGGGGCCGTGCCAGGGTTTCCGGCGATCGTGCGGGGCTTACCGGGTTCCGGCGTAGGCTATGGTTTAGGGGTCAGGATTCAATCCCCCGTCGGCCCGATTCGGATTGACTTTGGTTTCAACGGCGATGGGGATTCCCGCGTTAACTTCGGTATCGGTGAAAAATTCTAGACAGGGCGGTTAAGTTCGGCAAAGCAGCAATGGGCACAACGTTAAAGGCGGCAGTTCAAGTTCAAGGCATCGGCTTACATTCCGGGGTCAATACCACCGTGACGTTATCCCCCGCAACGGCAGGCAGTGGTCGTTACTTTCAACGGATTGATTTACCCGATCGCCCCATTATTCCTGCGGATCTGACAACTGTGCGGGAAGCCATGTTATCCACTGAATTAGGCAGTCCCCCGGCCACGGTCAGGACAGTTGAACATTTATTGGCCGCTCTGGTGGCCCTAGGGATTGATGATTTATTGATCGCCATTGACGGCCCGGAAGTGCCTTTACTGGATGGTTCGGCCCAGGATTGGCTAACGGCGATCGCCAGCGTTGGCGTCGTTCAGCTAGCCGGTGAAGAGGCTCAATCTACAATAACTATCAAAGAACCGATCACCTGTCAGGCCGGGGATGCGTTTGTGGCGGCTTTTCCCTGTGAGCAATTACGGTTTAGTTATGGCATTGATTTTCCCTATGCCCCTATTGGCAAACAATGGTTCACCTGGCAACCCGATCAAGAAGATTTTGCCACGGCGATCGCCCCGGCCCGCACCTTTGGTTTTGCAGATCAGGTGGAACAGTTACGGCAGGCCGGATTAATCAAAGGCGGCAGTTTGGATAATGCCCTAGTCTGTGACCACGAAAACTGGCTCAATCCGCCATTACGTTTTATCGATGAACCGGTACGCCATAAGTTATTAGATTTACTGGGGGATTTAAGTTTACTAGGTCGCATTCCCAAAGCCCATTTTGTCGCCTATAAAGCGAGTCATAAACTCCATACCCAACTTGCTCAAATGATTGCGCGGTAATCTTACCTGCCCTGAATCATCGTGATGATTGCTAAAATTAATTCCAAATGTCGTTAAGTGTTCGTTATAAATCCCTGTCAATATTGTGCATTCAAATATATTTTGTTAGTGTGTTTTGTTTTTCTGGTTTAACTCTTTGTAATCCACTTCCTGTATAGCTTTCATCCTGTTTTGTCCCCCCGCCAGATGGACGGCAAAATTAATATTGATGATTTGATCACCAATGTGATGCCCTTGGCGCAGATTAACGAGGCGTTCGAGTTAATGCACCAAGGAGAAGGCATTCGTAGCGTAATTACGTTTTGAAAAAATATAGCGGTTATCACTTAGATGAGGTCATTTGGGTATCACTAAGCCATGGCTTTGAATGAATTGTCATGCATCTCACCACTGCGAAAACCGCCATATTTCCTTTAGCTAGCAGAACCACTAAAGATAAAGTTACTAGCATCCAAGCCCGTCTGTTTAATGCCGGTGATGGTAGCAATAACTTGATCGCCAATGGCAATGAAATCATCCCCAATAGTTAAATCATCAATGCTTGTTACCCCTTGGTATTGAATGCCAATAAAATCATCAGCCTTGCGGAAGTTTTTGATGTGATTAGGAGCAGAGGGTAATTCCCCTGTTACCAACCAGAACGTGTCGCGGCCTTGCTGTCCGTCTAGCAGGTTGTCACCACCTTCGCCGACCCAGAAAGTATCATCCCCTGCACCACCAAAGGCGTGATCGCCGGAACCAAGGATGAAGGTATCATTGCCAGCGTCACCTCCCATGCGATTACCACCGAGGCTATCCGTGGCATCCAAGGTATCGTTCCCTGAACCACCATAGATAATGTCGTTTTTAAAAGCAAAAATCGTATCATCACCAGCGGCAGTATGAATGGTGTTATTGCCCGTAAAGGGTGAAAGTTGATCAGCCGTTGTCATATCCACAATGTCATTGCCTGCCCCTGTGTAGAGGTAGTCATTGGCACCATCAAAATTGACAATACCCCAACTTCCTTGGTAGTTCATGCCAGGGCCGACCGGATTCTCAACAGTGCCATCATCCCCAGGACCGGTGAAATATTCTTGACGGGGGGGATTAATGTTAAACATGAAAATCTGACCGCCTTGATCCGCTAGGCGATCGGCAATAATGCCACCGGATTCGCCAGCGTGTTGTACCACACCAATGAAGGTTTGTTCCGCGAGGGGTAAACCACCAATAATGTTTTGGGCACCGGTACCTGCAAGCTCAGCTCGGGTGTAGAAGCTACCATCTTCCTTTTGTGCAACCAAGTGGGTCACGTTCCAGGTACCAGAAAATTCAGAACTGGTTGCCCGGGAGAAAGTACCAGGAATCGCAGCTATCCCTTCTAAGGCACGGGGGTTATCACTACCCCCTGCTGCTGCCAGGAAGTAGCCCGTGTTAGCATCCCGCAAGGCCAAAGTATCGGAATCGAGGGGCAGCATTATCTTCCGCTCACCCGCATCATTACCGGAATCTTCGTCCAGAATCAGGTAATCACCATCAGAAGATTTGATCCACTGGAGACCATCAGGCTGATCCAGTCGAGCTTCCCCTTTTTCCACATGGATCGCGTGGGTCAACGTACCATCAGGATTGAGATCGCTACTCTGGTGAGCAAGGCCCTTGCCATTAGTTTCTAGCGTCAGCGCACCATCGACTCCTGCCACAATGCGGGTAACCTCTGCGGAGAGGTAGTCGGGCAAGCCATTCCCATCCTGATCATTTTCCAGATCAGCAAGTATATTACTAAAATCAATACCTAAGATCGCGCTGGCATCGGTCAGGTTGATGACGTAGCGAGACTTGGTGATATCAGGGTCAACGGCAGGATGCTCAACTTTACTGTCACCGTTGAAGAAGGTGTAACCATCGGGTTGTTCGTTGACTTCGCCGTCGTCCCCATCTTGGAGCCACTTGTAAACATCAGTTTCACCTGCATTTTCAGGGGTGTCGAAGCCATCCCATTGATAACTAGTTGCGTAGTAACGCACTTCAAAGTTGTCAGGGGCGTCGGCATTGGTGGCATAGTCATTGAGCATTTCAGTGTCGGCATCCACCTCGGTAATGCCTAAGGCTGCATAGGTTTCTTCGGTTGCAGCCATCCCGTATAACTGACCGAACAACAAGCCATTACGGGCGAGGAAAGCGTCGCGCTCGGAGGCGGTGTTGTAATCAATGGCATTGCCACTGGCATCCGTATCTTTCTTCCCGATATAGATCCGCAGGGGGGCAGGTTCCACTTCTAAGTTGTAGCCCGACATTGCCAGAACCACATAGTCCTCATTACCGGGATTAATGGGCAGAATTTTTTCGTAACCCGACTGACCTAAAACCGGGACAGTGTAAGCAGTTTCGTTGGCAATATCTACCACCATTGAGGCGAGACCCATGGTGTTGTTGGTAAAGAAATCATTACCGCCATCGAACATGCCACTGCCGATGTTCCATTCTTCGGCCATCAACCAGACATCATCTTCAAAGCCGATGCCATCGCCATATTTATTGGCTTGCTCGTAGTATGCACCACAGAAGGAGTGGAAAAACCAATCTGCTAGGGTTAATTCCTGTCCGGCTTTGAACTCATAAAGCGTACCATCTGCGCCGGTCTGGTTACCCCATTTAGTACTTAAGTCCGTTGAATCGTCGTTTTTACCATCAACAACCTCACCAAAGACGTTGTAGACCGTGTTGAAGAGATGACCAGCCCCCTCGAACATTTCACTGGCAGCGCTGTCGTTATTGAGGAAGTCGGCAAAAGCAGCGCGATTGTAGTCGATCGCATGGATGTGGGAGCCGGTGAAAGTCGCCCCGCTAGCCATCACCCAGGGATAGGTCTCATTGGACATGGTGGCGTAGGACTCAGACTGATAAGCCACGCGGATGGTGTCTTCATCTTTTAGCCAAGCAGCCTGGCCATCGGGGTAGCCGGTTAGGACATGACCGGAATTGGGGTCAATTTCGCCAACAGTGGCCAGGGCTTTGAAGGTTCCGTAGGGGAAATCGGTATCGCCGCTACCCCCATCTTGTAAATCTTCAGGGGCAGTGGAGGTTCCTGCTTGGGGAATTAGTGCTGTGGTTTGACCAATTGTGGGGCCAATGGCTGCCCCAAGTTTGAGAAGTTGGGTTTCACCACTGTTGTCATCAACACCATCATTATCATTAATAACCCAAACATCATTGTTAACAACCGCTAAGCCCTCAAGTTTTTCAGGCATTAAGCCGCCTGTTGCGGTGAAGTCGGGGATCAGGTTACGAACAAATTGTTTTTCAAGGGTATCGCCATTGTTCAGACCAGATAAGTCAATGGAATAGAGCCGCTTAATGGCTGCATCTGGGCCTCCTTGGTTGTCGCGTTCCAACACGAGAAATTGGTCGTTGCCCAGGGAAGAAATATCGGAAAGACCGACCCAACCGCCATTTTGGGATTCAACGGCGTCCAGGGGATAGAAGTAATCGCCCACCCACTCACTGGTTGCTGTGTCATAAACCAAAACGCGGGGATTGGGATCGCCAGTCCAAGCCCGTTGGAGAACGACCGTTAATTGACCGTCATCGTAGGCAACTCCTTCTAGGCCAAAGCGAATCTGTTTGGCATTAACTTCATCGGGTAAGGTAATTACTTCGGCGATCGCCCCAGTGGCAGCATCAACTTTAAATAAATAATTCAGGATGTGATTAGCATCCCCCGCAGCGCCGGCCCCTTCTGAGGCAATCCACAGATAACCGTCTTCCGTTGCGGCAATTCCTTCGGGATCAATATTGATGGTTTTATCGGCATCGGCATTGACGAGATCCGGGCGCAGGGCGGCAAACACGCCATTGGTGTCTTTAATCGTTGTTGCGTTAGTGAGGCTAGCGGGCGCTATATCAGTATCAATGGTGAAGAAACGGTTGGAGCCATAGTAACTATCTTCCACTGCATAGAGGGTATCGCCAGGGCCGGCAGCTAGACCGGACATTGCCCCCCAGGGAATGGGCACGCCATTGTCCCCTTCGACGGATTGGAGGGTGGGATAAGCCGTCACCG
>JBJOGT010000197.1:0-6868 GCA_046048115.1 Cyanobacteriota bacterium
GTCATAAAGGGTTCCACTAATTCCCCTGCTTCAAAACAAGCCTCTTCTAGGATGTGCCCCAACTCTCCACAGGCGGCGATCGCCGTTTTAACCCCCCCTTGAACAACGGACGAACTGGAAAAGGGGGGCAGGGTTAGATGGTAAGCAATTCGCAGACGGGGGAGGGCATCCTGGGTGGATTGCAAAAACGGAATTTCCGGCTGGGGCAACCAATAGGGATCGCCGGTAATGTAACCCCCCATCACATCCACCAAGACCGCCGCATCTAACACGGTGCGACTTAACGGGCCATTACTGGCAATGCCGCTTTGGTAATCTCCCACCGGAGCATTGGAAATCCTGCCTCGACTGGGTTTAAACCCCACTAGCCCGCAACAACTGGCGGGGCCCCGCAAGGAGCCGCCCCCGTCTGATCCCTGGGCAATGGGACAAAATCCCGCCGCCACCGCCGCCCCACTGCCCCCACTGGACCCCCCCGCAGTATGATCTAGATGCCAGGGATTACGACTGGGTAAAAAGCCCGGAGGTTCGGTATAGGGAAACGTGCCAATTTGGGAAGTGGTGGTTTTGCCTAAAATTACAAAACCTGCTTGCTTAAGTTTCTTGACGACTCCATCATCTCGGTCAGCAATATGATCCTTTAAGGCTGCTACACCATAACTAACCGGCATTCCTACCACGGCGTTGAGGTCTTTAATCCCGATGGGAACCCCAAAAAACGGCGGTAGATTATTAAAATCATCTGTCCGGCCTAACTGTTCCGTTTGCGCTTGAGCGGTGGCGATCGCCATTTCCGGGGCAACATGACAGAAACCACCAATGACGTGATCCCGTTGGGCAATGCGATCCAGAAAATATTGCGTCAGTTCGAGGGGGGAAAGCTCCCGTTTTCGGATCGATTGGGCCAGGTCAAGGGCAGTCTGTAAAGCCAGCTCAGTCATAGCGCGTTAGCGGGAATGGATATGTGAACGTATTCAGACTACCGCAATTGTTTGAAAATCTTCAAAGGGCAACCCCTCACGGGTCTTACGACCAGGCGGTTGGGGGAAGCCCCTGAGTCGCTTAAGTGTTCTTTGGGGGGATATTGTTTAGAAAAAACAATTACCTGGGAGGGGCAGGACCCCCCATAATCGTCTCTGACCACCAAACGTTATCCCCCTGGGCCGGACTACGGCCATATTGGGGGGATGCACCATATTGGGTCTCCCTGGGATGCCCCAGAATAAGGGCGATTTCACGGTACAGACGACTTAAATCTAACCCCCTCGGGTCACAATGGGTACCAATTACTTTGCCATTGCCCTGATCAAGCCAGTAGTGGGTCACAATTTCTGGGTACCGTCCCGCATAAATTGCGCCCCACAGATAAAGTTGCACCAATCCTTCATATTGACTGTTCGTATAGGCGGGACGATCATAGGTTTCGAGGGGCACCGCCCGATCTTTCGCAATTTTATGGGCATCGTCGGCAATGCGATTATAGGCCTGCACCTCAGCATCGCTAACAAAGCAATCTGATCCTTCTTTTTGGACCAGTTCGACGTTCATCGATGAAGCAAGGCGTTGTTGGCTAGCTTGTAGTTGGGGATTGACCCTTTCGCAGGCCTGTTTAAGTTTGGGTTGGCTGGCCGGGGAGGCAGCGGCTTTTACTAGTTGCTCAGGACTACTTAGCACCGTTTGACAAAGCTCGGCGATCGCCCAGATAGCGGTGGTTCTACCCCCATCAAGGGCACGGGGATTACGGGCATATTCCCGCATAAAAGCCTGATTAGACCCCATTTTGAACCAAAGAGCGGCCCGGTTTGTTAAATTTTTAGGGGGTTGATCTAAGCGGTTGACCACTGTTTGAATGGCCTCTTGGCGAAAAGACGGATTACTCCCTTGCCAAACCTGACGCAGAATTCGATCCCGTTCCGTTTCCGTTGCAAAGTCTAGGGCCTTCTCGTAGGCTGCCGCCGTTGGTCGATAGGGAGTAAATAAAACAGTCCGGGTAAAAATCAAGGGCCCTTCCCGGGGCACATAGGCCGCAATGCCATCCCCTAGGGGGGTTTCCGTATACTTGGGA
This sequence comes from Cyanobacteriota bacterium, assembly GCA_046048115.1. GTDB lineage: Bacteria > Cyanobacteriota > Cyanobacteriia > Cyanobacteriales > Microcystaceae > Synechocystis. Next base: position 2,066 of record JBJOGT010000197.1, read on the forward strand.
CGGTTTTCTAACTCTTCTCGGCTTAACTCTCCGGCGGTGTCATGGAGAATCATTAAGGGGTTTTCCGGGCCAGGCACAAAGCCGCCGACAAAATCCGGTGGCTGTCCCAACAATGCCAGAATTTTTTGCCGCTCCCTAATGGTCAATCGTCTACCCACTGGGGGGGCATTGGGATCAATCAGGGCGTCTAATTCTTCCGCCGTTAGGGGCTTACTATAATCCGTATCTGTTAAATTTAGGGGAAGGAAAGTCGAGAGGAGTAAGGGACGGGACAATGGGGTGAAGAAAGCCCATAAAAAATCCAAACCCACCACACTGACTAGTGTTATTCCTGCCACCCCCAGCAATCGGGTTAATGATGGTTTGGGTTGCTCTGTCCACCATTGCCGTAGCCAATGGACGCGAGACCGGGGAAACTGGGATGATCCCCGAGGATCTGGCTGCACCTTATTTAATGGTGAACCAACATTAGAGGGGTCTTGGACCGGAGGTTTGGGGGAAGACACAGGCTCAAAGGCAGTGAAAAAAGTATTTACCTTTTACCACAGCTCAGGGGAAATGGGTATAAATACCGTCAGCGTTTAACAGATACTGTACAGGCTCCAGACTCACATCCCCGTTCTCGTTCCGCTAAAATCGTCGCTAGATCCGGTCGTCCTGTCCAGGTTAACCGGCGATCGGCCCAGAAATCATAGAGTTTGTCCACCAAGGGCCCAATGACCTGCCACCCCGTCGCAGCATAAACCCAACCAATGCCGAGGACTTGGTAAACCTGACGAAATACTTCTACATTTTTAATCACCGCACCATCGGGTAAGACGCCATGGATACGACGCATGGCATCGGCAAATTCGACCCCGCCATGATCACTGGCTTGATAATTGGGATCGGCAATGTCTACAAAAGCCACTAGACCCCGTCCCTGGTCTTTGCGGCGGAGGAAATTCACTTCCCGTACACACAGGGGACAATCGCCATCGTAAAGCAGCTTAATTTGCCAGGATGTGGAAGACAATTCAGGGAACATAAGGATTGGTTTACAAAACGTTACATGGTTCCCATTGTGCCACGATCACCTTAGGGACAGTGGGAACTATCGTCGCAGGGTGAGAATCTCAACCCCGGCTTCGGTGACAGCGACCGTGTGTTCAAATTGAGCGGAAAGCTTACCATCTTTGGTTTTGGCCGTCCAACCATCTTGGAGTAACACCGCTTCCCAGGTGCCTTCGTTGATCATGGGCTCAATGGTAAACACCATGCCGGGACGTAATCGTTTGCCCTTACCCGCCGTACCGAAATGGGGAATTTGAGGGGCCGTATGAAAAATCTGACTAATACCGTGGCCGACAAAATCCCGCACCACGGAGAATCCATGGGCTTCGGCATAGGTCTGAATCGCTGCCCCGATGTCTCCAATTTTGCCCCCTGGTTTGACGGCTTCAATACCCAGACGTAAACATTCTTCGGTCACTTTGACCAATTTTTCGGCAACGGGGCTAGGGGTTCCCACAAAAAAGGTACGGGAGGAATCGCCATGATAGCCATCCACAATGGGGGTCACGTCAATGTTGATGATGTCCCCCTCCTTTAATATCTGTTTACGGTGGGGAATGCCATGGCAAATTACTTCATTGACACTCGTACAGATGGACTTGGGAAAACCATTGTAACCAAGGGGCGCACTAACGGCTCCCCGGGCTAGGGTCCAGCGCTCGGCTTCATCGTTTAGTGCTAGGGTGGTGACCCCAGGCTGTACCATCGGAGCTAAATGATCTAAGAGTTCTGCGGCTAGTTGGCCGGCCCGTCGCATTTTTTCAATTTCCCGACGGGATAAAAGGGTTATAGTGTCGCCCATTGATAATCTTGGCTGCGTTAACGTAAATGTCTTTACTTATCTTAAGGGATTAACGGCGACCCATTGGGCGCTTTAGATTGAGCCAATGCTATTCCCTTTAAGGTCGTACCATCCTTCCCATAACTCGGCGATCGCCTGGGCAAAAGCGCATACCAGGGGCAGTTATCACCAGGGCTTGTCAAAAGTGGTGAGATGATTGACGTATCAATCCGGGGGACATTTTGTGGCCACGGAGCCACAACGAAAAAATAGGGACGATCCCTTGACAAGATATGTTCCAAGTAGGACTCTAAATAAAAGTTAATATTTGCTTATCCTCTTAATACACTTTCCAAGCTTTATTTAATCGGACACCCTATGATGCCACTGCTTCCTTCAATGATGTTGGCCCAAGTCGTTGCTGCACCGACACAAATCATCCAAGCAGATTATATTGTCCAACCCCAGGAAATTCGTCCTCTGCCAGGACGTCTAGACGAAGTTCCTGTTTTTAACAGTAATAGCCCAGAGGTAATTGAGAGGGAAGGGATTTTACTTTCGACGTTCCCCTCAGACCGGAAATATAATCCCAACGCCCATCTTAACCAGCGATTGGAAGGTCGCTTTGACTTTTTCTCCCATCACATCGCCCGTCCCCAGGATAATCGTGCGATCTATCAGGGGGTGTTGGTGAAAAATCCGACTAATCAATACATTACCCTCCGGGTTTTGGAGGGAGGAAGCTACTTAACCGCCGGGGATGCCCCATTTATTGATCTCCCTCCCCAGGTAGAAGATCCGGATGGCCGGGTGTTTTCGGGGCCAGGTTCCCGCTTGATGGGGGCATTATTGCGGGGAATGGTTCAACCCGGTTTACCCCGTCAACTTGTCATTCCCCCCGGACAAACCCGCCTACTGTTTGCCCTAGAAATTAACCGCAGTAGTGCCCGCTCCACCTATCTTCGCCTCCAAAGTGATGGCCCCGTTTATATGGCTAATCTGGCCATGGCGGCGATCGCCGAATATCCCCCCATTGCCCAAACCCCAGAATCAGCGACACTTTCCCTAGAATCCTTGCAACTTCCCCCCGAGCCCCAACCCGTTTCCTACCGCAAACCTAACCTACAAGATTGGCAAGAATTATTGGCCAGGGGCTACCTTGCCACCCCGAGGGATTTGGCTCCTACCCCCTTGGAACAGATTAAACCCGGCCAACAAAAAACGCCCATTTATGGCCGCGTAGCCGGCATTTCCAAAGGAGCCACCTGGAACACGACCTTACTAGACAACCCCAATGCGAACTATTTAAGCATTCCCCAGCGGGGTAAGGCTTTTTCGTATCCCCTCAGTACTGTCAATGTGGGAACCTACGGCACCCAACAAATTCAAAGTGCCCCTATGGTCGCTCGCTATCCCGATACCGCTTACTTGGCCCACGGTAACTATGGAGTCCATTATCAGCTAAACATTCCCCTAAAAAACGTTACCAGCAATCGTCAGAGTGTTTCCTTAGCGGTACAAACACCGGTTAAACAAGATCAATATAATGACCGCCTTTTCTTCGTGAGTCGTCCTAGTGGGCAGGTCTTTTTCCGAGGTACAGTCAAACTGAATTATGTTGATGATTATGGCCAACGTCAACAGCGCTATTTTCACCTTACCCAACGGCAGGGGGAAATGAGCGCTCCCCTCGTTATGTTAAACCTACAACCCGGTGAAAAACGGGATATCAGCCTCGATTTACTTTATCCCCCCGATGCGACGCCGCCCCAGGTGGTCACCGTCAAAACAGAAGAGCTATATTACGGCAGTTTAATCTCCCCCCGCCCTTAATTCAGAGGCACAATTGGGGGCAAAAAACTTGACTAAAAAAGTGGGGGGCGATCGCCAATAGACCAGGGATCAGTGCCCCTCCCTTTAAGCCGTTTAACTTTTTCCAATCCCCAAATAGCGGAACCCGGCTGTTTGCAATTGACGTTTATCAAGGAAATTACGGCCATCAATGATCACCGCTTGATTCATACGACTAGCTAAATGGGCAAAATCGAGTTTGCAAAATTCCTGCCATTCCGTCACTAAAATGAGCGCATCACACTGATCCGCTAGCATTTCCGGGGTAGATTCAATCTGAACACCAGATAAACCATGGCTTAGCCCTGACTGGGAGACAATGGGATCATAGGCTTTGACCTTGGCCCCCAGGTGATTAAGTTGATGAATGATATTTAAAGATGGTGCATCCCGCATATCATCGGTGTCTGGTTTGAACGTTAATCCCAACAAACCAATCACTTTCCCTTTAAGAATTTTTAATTCCTGTTGGAGTTTTTCCACCACAATAAAACGCTGGGTTTGATTAACCGCTACCACCGCATTCAAAATCGATGTGGTATAGCCATAATCCTTGGCGGTATGGATCAAAGCGGAAACATCCTTGGGAAAACAAGATCCCCCCCAGCCAATGCCCGCGTTGAGAAATTTATTCCCGATCCGGGAATCTAGCCCAATGCCCGCCGCTACTTGGGTAACATCGGCTCCAACACGATCACAGATATTGGCCACTTCATTAATAAAACTGATTTTGGTGGCCAAGAAGGCATTGGCGGCGTATTTAATCATTTCTGCGGAACTGAGGTCGGTCATCACCACCGGTACGGGGGGCAGGCTAGGATCATCAGCCACCTGGCGTTCAATTAATGGTGTATAAAGTTCTTTCATTACAGCTAGGGCCTGGGGGCTATTGCCCCCTAACACAATGCGATCAGGGTTGAAGGTGTCATAAACCGCCGATCCTTCCCGCAAAAATTCAGGATTACTCACCACATCAAAATTAACGGCGATCGCCGTCCCAGTTTCTTTTTGCCGTACCTCTGTCCCTTCGGTAACAATCATTCGTACCCAATCCCCGGAGCCAATGGGAACCGTTGATTTATTAACAATGACACGATATTTCTCGTCTAATAAATTTT
>JBJOGT010000198.1:0-6244 GCA_046048115.1 Cyanobacteriota bacterium
GTGCGGGAAAAGGGACGGGGATGGTGAACGTCCGCCGCATTAATCGCAATCAACGTGGTATCGAAGGGATAACGTTCCAGGGCCGTGGCAATAATATCGGGTTCATGGTGGCCGGTAATGCCTCCAAAGCGAATTAACTTTTGGGCCCGGGCTTCTTCCAGGGCTTGAATCGCCCCTGTGGGACTAAAAATTTCGTCCAATTCTTCTTGAAAGGAAACATGGTGCAGTTGCCACAAATCCAACTGATCCGTTTGTAGTCGGGTCAAAGATTGCTCTAATTCCCGCCAAGCCCCATCCCGATCCCGTCGCCCGCTTTTACTGGCCAGAAAAATTTCCGAACGGCGATCGCCTAAGCCTTTCCCTAAAAACGTTTCGCTGGGGCCATAGTTGGCCGCCGTATCAAAATAGCGAATGCCAAACGTTAATGCCGCTTCAATCAGGGCGATCGCCTCCGCTTCTTGGTTGGGATTGGATAACGGCGTTTGCCCCGCGCCCCCCAGTCCAAAAATCGGTAACGAGAGACCCGTATTACCCAACATCCTTTCCGGCAACGGCTGGGACGGAACCGATACAGCATTTGTTTGATTTGACTGTCCCTGATGTCCCTGGGAACCACAGGCGATCGCCCCGGCGAAGGCGGCACCACTAGCGATGAATTGCCGTCGGGTTTGGTTAATGATCATGACAAAACCATGAATCAGTTTGGCGTTTTGTTACACCTTAACGTTATATTTTCCAGCCAACAGTCTGCCCTTCCCCTTCCCCGAAGTCTGGTAAGATTTGAACTATCTCAGCAACGCTTTAAACCCTTGCAGTCCAAGCCATAACGCACCATGATCCACGACATTTTCATGCCCGCTTTGAGTTCCACCATGACCGAAGGAAAAATCGTTTCCTGGGTCAAATCCCCCGGCGATAAGGTCGAAAAAGGCGAAACCGTTCTCGTGGTGGAATCAGACAAAGCAGATATGGATGTGGAGTCCTTTAATGAAGGATACCTTGCAGCAATTTTGGTGGAGGCGGGACAGGAAGCAGCGGTGGGGGCAACCCTGGGTTTGGTGGCAGAAACTGAAGCTGAAATTGCCGATGCCCAAAGTAAAGCCGGTTCTGGAGGTGGATCGGACGCCCCGGTCGCCGCGACGACTCCTCCCCCGGAAAAGCCCCAGGAAACCGTTGCGACTGAGCCAACCCCTACCCCCGCTGCGCCAGCCAATAATGGTAACGGTAGTGGTCGCTTAATTGCGTCTCCCCGGGCCAAAAAATTAGCCAAAGAATTAAAAGTTGATTTAGCCACCGTGGCTGGCACTGGCCCCCATGGCCGCATTGTGACCGCCGATATTGAAAAAGCTGCCGGGAAAACCCCTGCGACTCCGGTAACTCTCCCCCCAGCCCCTAGTGCCGTTCCTACACCGGTCGCCAGTCCGACCCCCGCCCCTAGTACTCCCTCTGTGCCTGTGGGGGAAACGGTTCCCCTGACGACGTTCCAAAAAGCCTTGGTGCAAAATATGAATGCCGCCATGGCCGCCCCGGTTTTCCGCGTGGGCTATACGATTACGACGGACGAACTGGATAAGCTCTATAAGCAAATCAAGGGCAAAGGCGTCACCATGACCGCACTTTTAGCTAAGGCAGTGGCTTTGGCGTTGAAAAAACATCCGGTGGTCAATGCTAGCTATACCGATCAAGGCATTGCTTACCATCGTCACGTTAATGTAGCAATGGCGGTGGCCATGCCCGATGGCGGTTTGATTACCCCCGTTTTACAAAATGCGGATCAGATGGATATTTATTCCCTTTCCCGCCGCTGGAAGGAATTGGTGGAACGGGCCCGGGCTAAGCAATTGCAACCGGAAGAGTACAATTCGGGAACTTTTACCCTGTCTAATTTAGGCATGTTCGGCGTAGACCGCTTTGATGCGATTTTACCCCCCGGCCAAGGCGGTATTTTGGCGATCGGGGCATCCCGTCCCCAGGTGGTGGTTAATGATGAGGGGCTAATGGGCATCAAACGTCAGATGAGCGTCAATGTCACCTGCGACCACCGGGTCATTTACGGAGCCCATGCGGCGGCTTTCTTGAAGGATCTCGCGGTCATCATTGAAACTAATGTCCAGGCTTTAACGCTGTAATGGAAACCCAAGTTCAACTCCGGGCGGCGAAAATTCCCTTTGTGGGTTGGCTTGCCGTCCATTACTGGTATGTGATCCTGGGGACGGAAACCGCTCACCGTTGGGAAGTCTGGCAACGGCGGGACGTTAAACCGGAAAGCTGGGGTCATCTGCACAAAAATTTATTGCCCCCTAATGCTGGGGTTGGCAATGGGGCAAGTTGGCTGGATCAGCAATGGCAGGGACTGGAAGCGCAACGGTTAGCCGAGATTATTGAACGGAGTCCCCAATGTTATCCCCATACCCACTGCTACCGTTATTGGCCGGGGCCGAACAGTAACACCTATGTGCAATGGGTTTTGCAACAGGCCCAGTTTGATCATGCGCTTAGTTGGAAAGGGGTCGGAAAAAGCTATAGGGTGGGGTGATGGATTCTTTGGGCGTTTAAACGTTGAATTTCGTGATAGGCTTTCGTCTTTTCTTCATGAAAATACTGAAACTCTTTAGCATGATCACGGGGAGTTAATTTTTGTAATTGTTGCGAACAGTATTGATAATATTTGTCCCAGGCGGCTTTTTCCATCACGGCGATCGCCTCTGGGATGCGGAGATTGGCCCGGAAGAGATCTTCTTCGGTGGTTTCTGTCAGTTGGAAGAGGGATTCAATCGGTTTAATGTCTGACCCTTGTTCTAAATATTGATTTTGCACCAAATCGAGTAATTGATTATCGGGATCGGAGGATAGGTGATATTGCGTCATCACTTCATCCATGGTTTGCCATAGTAAGCGGTGATGGGCAAACCCAAACAGTAAATCCTGCTCAATTAAAGTTTGATGAATCATTGCCCGGTATTCGGGAAAATGGAGATAAATTCGGAGCAATAAAGCCTCTGCTTTTTCCAATAAACTGCTTTCAGGATTTTTAATTTGAAATTTTTTGCGATGATTCTTGCTTTCCTGGCGATCGCCGTGCTTTAACTGATTAACTAAATTATTGACCTGTAAACTAATTAAGCGAGCATCCCCTTGGCTCAGGATTTCCGCACAGGCTTGCAAGTAATAGGTGCGTTTATTGCTATCAGTGAGGCGTTGTAATAATTGCACCATGCCCCGACCCACCTGTTCAAAATCGTCGGCATTGTTTAAGTTCTTCCCTTTTAATAATTGCTGAATTTGCCAGTCAAACCAGGGGGGAGCGGTGGTGATTAATTGTTGATAAATGGCAATATTTTTCGGACTCGCTTGAATAAATTCATCGGCATCTTTTCCCGACGGTAAATTGAGAATGCGTAAATTAACTTGCCCGCTATAAACTAAGGGTTCAATTTCCTGAATCGCCCGTTGGGTGGCATTAACCCCGGCTTTGTCGGCGTCAAAATTAAAAATAATTTGCTTCGATTCGCTAAAACGCATTAAGTTTTGCACCTGATCTCGACTTAAGGCTGTTCCCAACGCTGCTACGGTTTGCGAAATACCTGCTTGGTGCAACGCAATGACATCAAAATAGCCTTCCACTAAAATGGCTTGATCGGTTTTTTGAATGGCGGTTTTTGCCTGATCTAGCCCAAATAACGTCTTACCTTTGTGAAACAACGGCGTTTCTGGGGAATTAAGATATTTCGGTTCATCCTGCCCTAACGTCCGACTCCCAAAGGCGATCGCCCGGTCTTGACCGTCCCGAATGGGAATCATCAACCGATGGCGAAATTGATCGTAATGACCGCTGCCGGCTTGCCGCGCCTTAATTAACCCCGCCTGTTCCACCGCCGCCAAAGGATAGCGTTTTTGTTCGATTAAATAGCGATAAAGGGTTTCCCAACCTTCCGGGGCATAGCCCAGTTGAAATTGTTTGATGGTTTCTAAGGATAATTGCCGTTTCTGGGTTAAATAATTCAGGGCAACTTGGCCTTGGGGCTGAAAGAGGGTGTGGTGATAAAACCCCGCCGCCACCGCCATAATTTCGTAAAGTTGTTCCCGCAAGGATAATTGCCGTTGCAGTTCTTTCTTTTGTTCAGGTTCCAGGGTTTGAACAGGGACTTGATAACGCCGGGCCAAATCCAACACCACATCAGTAAAAGACCGCTTCCCCAACTCCATCAAAAACTTAAAGGCATTGCCCCCCGCCTGACAACCAAAACAATAATACATTTGCTTGGAGGGGCTGACACTAAAACTGGGGGATTTTTCATCATGGAACGGGCAGAGACCCAAATAATCCTTGCCCCGTTTTTTCAGCACCACATAATCGCCGATGACTTCGACAATATCGACCCGTTGCTTAACGTCTTGGATGGTGTCGGGGTGGAGGCGGGGAATATCCATCAATAATTTAGCGAAGTTTGACAGCCTGTCTTTTGACCGTCTTCCCAGGTTTGATTAGGATTAAAGCACCAATTTTTGATCAATTTGTAATGTCTATGGAAAGTCCCATTCAGGCCCCTGCAACCGATTCATTAGAATGTGGCGCAGTAGACCCTTCTCGTAAATGGTATCAGGCCAAGTTGTTTTCCTTTGGCATTACCCCCACAGGTTACATTGCGGTGGGTATCGCACCGATGGGAGTGGTGGCGATCGGGGTTGTCCCGATGGGGGTGATTTCCATTGGCACGGTAGCCATGGGGGTGATTTCCGCTGGGTTTGTTTCCATGGGCATTGCGGCGTTTGGGGATGTCAGCATGTCAAAGTTGGGGGGTCATAAGGGCGGGAAAGCCCACCATCCGGTTCCAGCCCAGCAGGTGCCAGTCATGGAAGGCACCGAAATGGAAAAGTCCATGCCGGAAAAAGATCATAGCCAACATTAACTGACTTGGGACTCGACAAATTCTCCGAGATGATTGCCCATAAGTCTGACTTTATTTTAGGCGATCGCCGTAGGGATTTCTGGGCGATCGCCGGTGGACAGTACCTTAGGCGTTTTTTATGGAAGTTTAACAATTCTTTAGAGTCTATTCGCGTTCGGATGGGTACAATAACCCCAGGAAGCGTACCTTTCTAAGTTATTCATGCAATAGATCTGTGTAATGATTTATATTTATCGAGCTAGGGGGACGAATCTATACAAAATTGGCTATACGAGCAGGCAGGCATCAGATCGCCTTAAGGAATGGCAGGCAGGCTGTCCCTACAAGTTGGATTTAGTGGGAACGTTAGACGGGACGCGGAGTGATGAACAAAACTTGCATTATCGATTGCGTCGTCTGGGACATTGGAAATCGGATGCTGCGGGTCAGGAATGGTTCTCGTTATCTGAAGAAAAAGTTGAGCAGATTTTAGGACACAAACCCAACGACCCGACCGATCCGGTGGTGGATTTTGCCCTCCAAGTCGGTGAAGATATTGTCAAAAAGCAACTGAATAATCTTTCCCGGCGAAAAGGACTGCCCGGTGTGGCGGGAGCAATTGGTAAAGCTTTCTGGAAAAATCGTTAACTCTTACTCTCATAAGCTACGGTCTCAACTAATGACTGAAATTAAGCCCATCCAAAATGACTATGTAACCGTTAAGCAACACCTAGGGGTTATCAACCATGGTAATGGCTATGCCATTGTGAATATCCACACAGGGGAATGTATGGCACGAAATATTTCCTCTTTTCTGGATTCTGTCAAAACGATTGATTACATATTAAATGGACAATCACCACCGCCACCACCACCACGAAACCCGGACTTTCTTGATGAGCTTGATATGGCGACGGTAAGAAGTGTGGTAACTTATTTTGAGCAATGGCCTAATACCATTCGCCGGTATTATAAAGATCACAATGCCACATACCAAGAAGCAGAAGTAATTTGCAAAAATTATCTTGAAATGGCATCTCAATTCAGTGTAGTCAAAACAAGAGAAGATCTACAAAATGCAATTCAATCAGTTAAAACACTTAAAGATAAAATTGCTCGTTATAAGCACCATCACCACAAATACAGATGGACGACGCACCTGCAAAAAGACGTTCTGGACAAATTAAACCCCATACTCTCGCAGTTTCATTTTGATGCTCCTCAACCTGTTACACCTGTCACGTTTGAGATTGAATCCATTGTTTGCAGTCAAGAAATAAAAGAAAAAATTAAAAATATCAAAAAACATAGCAATCGTAGCAGTAAGTTTTATGGAAAGTTAGTTAACTGGCATA
>JBJOGT010000199.1:0-3790 GCA_046048115.1 Cyanobacteriota bacterium
AGCGTAATTAATGGGAGTAGTGCTCATTATTTGCGACCAAATGCAACAAATCTTTCCACGGCGGCAAAGCAACTATCTAAAATTAGCCCGACTAAGCCAATAATAAAAATTGCCACCAAGATATTGGGAATATAGAGATTATTCCATTCATTCCAAATAAAATAACCCAACCCTGTCCCCAATAACATTTCCGCTGCCACAATGACTAACCAAGCAATACCCATACTGATCCGCAGGCCAGATAAAATATTGGGGAGAGCAGCAGGGATAATGATTTTAAAAATCGTTCTCCAACGGGAGGCTCCCAGGGTTTTGGACACGTCTAAATAATCTTGGTTAACATTGGCAACCCCAAAAGCTGTATTGATCAAGGTGGGCCAAATACTGGAGATGAAAATGATAAACACCCCGGTTTGCTCCGAATCCCGCAAAATGTACAGCCCGAGGGGCAGCCAAGCGAGGGGGGAAATGGGCTTGAGCAATTGAATATAAGGGTTAAAGGCTTTGCTAGCTACAGGGGAAATACCAATCAGAATACCCAGGGGTACAGCGACAACGGACGCCGCAATGTAACCGATCGCCACCCGGCGCAGACTAATCAACAAATTCCAACCAATGCCCAAATCGTTGGGGCCATTATCAAAAAAGGGATTGGTTACCCACCACCACAATTCCTGAATCGTTTTTGACGCCGTGGGCATTCCCTTGGCAAACAGTCCCATCCTTGCTCCCACTTCCCAGAGGGACAGGAACAGGATTAAGGAACCAATAAACAGTAAGAAAGCCCGGACATTTTCATTGTGAAAAAACGATTGTTGGGGTTTAACGTAAACAAATTTTCCGGGGGGCGTACTACTAACAGCCATGGTAAAAACCTCCTCAATGATTAAAAGCCAAATTCATCAATTTGTTTTTGCACATAGCCAGCGGGATCTTGGGGGTCAAAGGTGTCGAACTTGAGGGTTTCGGTGCGATAGCTTTCTGTGGGGGGATTTTGACCCAATTCCGTTGCTAGTTCCCGGGCTAAATCGGTTAAAAAGATTTCTTGCCCCACGGTGTCAAAGCCTTTTTCAGGAATTACCTTAGCCGCTAAGCCATCCCCTTGCAGATCCCAACGCACTAATTGGGAGGAAATCCAGTTGGCAAAACTCTGCCAGGGATAGGGGTCAAAATCAATCCGGTCGGGAATATCCAGGGTATTACCCTGCCCATCTTCAAATTTGCCCGTTAACACAGCTTCGACCACCTCCGGCGGTTGATTCAAAAAGGCCCGGTCGGAAATGGCCACCGCAATTTCTTTGCGATTGGCGGCGTCGTGGGCATAACCCGCTGCTTCGATAATGGATTTATTGAGGGCGCGGAAGGTGTTGGGGTTGGTGTTAATCCACTCGTCACTGGCGGCAAAGGCACAGCAGGGATGGCCCGGCCAGAGTTCTTTGGTCAACATGTGGATATAACCCGCTCCTTCAAACACAGCCCGTTGGTTAAAGGGATCGGGCATCAGGTAAGCATCAATGTCTCCGGCAATTAACTGGGCGATGCTATCCGGTGGGGGAACGGGACGAATTTGCACGTCTTTGTCGGGATTAATGCCCCCGGTGGCTAGGTAGTAGCGCAGGAGCAGGTTATGCATAGAATAAGGGAAGGGCACACCAATGGTAAAGCCCTTAAAGTCGGCCGGGCCGTTCACTTTACCTTTGTGGCGTTCGGCGATGGTGATGGCTTGACCGTTAATATTTTCGATACTGGCCAGCCTGACCCCAAAGGCCGCTGACCCTAGCCCCAACGTCATGGCAATGGGCATGGGGGCCAACATGTGATAGGCATCCAATTCCCCGGCGATCGCCGAATCCCGCACCGCGCCCCAACTGGGCATTTTCACCACTTTGGCATTGAGACCATATTTTTTATAAAAACCCAACGGCTCCGACATAATGATCGGGGTGGCACAGGTAATGGGAATAAAGCCCACCTGTAGATCGGTCTTTTCCAAATCCGCCGGGGCCGGCGCATCGGTGGGGGCATCGGCGGTGGGAGGGGCTTGGTTTGTGCCACAACTGGCTAGGGAAACTAACGCGGCTCCGATCGACATATTGCGTAAAAATTCCCGCCGGGTATGCTGGCTATTACGGATGGAATCGGCAAAAAACAGGCCCGCCTGGGGGCCAAAGGCCGCAGCAAAGGCATTTTCCAGTCCCCCTGCCTGCTCACACAGTCCTAAAATTAATTTCTCGCGCCTGGGATTATTTTGTCCGACCCGTTTTAAAAAAAGTGCCTTTCTGAGTTCGTAGGTATTTATGCTATCCGCCGCCCGTAACTGATTGGCTTTATAAATTCCCATCTTGACCAGATCATCCACCAAGTCAAGGGGATCTTGGGGCATGGATTCTAAAAATTGAGAATGATCATGACTGAAATGTTGCTTACCGCAAATGTTACAAGAGGGTTGCAAATTAGAAAGCGTTTGGTAGCCATTGTTTGCACTCTCTAAAATTTGTAAAGCCGCCTGTGCTGATGTCAAGGTCATTGTTGATAAAATCCAGTTATTGATTGGGTCAAGGGACACACCTAAGCCGAGTTAGATGCAACAGAACAGATTGCAGGAAATCTAGGTAAACTCCTGTCAGGAGAGATTCTTTCGGAATATAGGCAATTGACGCCCCCATTAGACCAGCATCGGGGCGGCGTTTATGTAATTAAAGTTACGAAAATGGGACGGCTTGCTCACAAAATGGGATGGGCAACCCAGTTTTTAGGATTTTGGACGGTTATAAGTCTCGGCAAAAATAGCGTGTAGACCGTCATGAAATCTCCAACCAATTCCCCTGGTATTATTGACAATCCCATGACAACGGGAAAAAAATATAATTGTGCCTAGCTACTTATAATAACCGCGTTAAAATAGAGATCTCACAATTGAATAAACGGATTATGTATGTCAACCTCAAAAGCTGCGGTTTTAGTCGTCATTATTGGTGAAACTTTCTTACAGGAACGCATCATTCAGTTACTACTAGATTTAGGCGTCACGGGCTATACCTTAAGTCAGGCCCAGGGCGGGGGTTACCACGGTAATCGTCAGGGAGATATGGTGGGTTATAACACCAATATTGAGATCAAAACCATTGTTTCTCCAACAATTTCAAAATCTATTTTCTCTGGACTCAAAGATTATCAAGCTAACCATGCTTTAATCGTGTTTGAGCAACCTGTGAATGCGTTTTCTGGGTTTGAAGTTGTTTAATTCGTGTTAAAAAATAAGGCTAGTTTCTAACTGAAGGATCTCAACCGTATTCTAAAAATATCCCATCGGCGATCGCCAGAATATTTGATTTTTCAGGGCAAAACCATGAATTTTGATCGCCGATCACCACAAAAAAGCTTCCCACTATCGTACGCAGGAAGCTTGCAAAATCAGAAAAAGTTATTGATTACTGAGCTTTACGACGCTTAAAAGCAGCACCAAAGGCAATGGCCGCACTCGCCCCGAGCAAGGTTAAAGGTTCAGGCACCTCGGAAACCACATCATCAACGGACGTACCGATGGCAAATAAGTCACCCTGAGTTCGGGAATTTTCCCAATTCAACTGAAAGAGGTTTAGATTTTGGGTTCCTTCAATAAAATTCCCAGTGGTCAAAGAGTCGAAGTTTACGCCACTAGCTAAATCAGCGAAGGAAGATGGGTTAGCCCACAGACGCACTGCGTCATTTTGTCCCGCATTACGATCAATCAACACCTGAAGGACTAACAGATTGGGAACATTAGCCGTTAATGTTGTCGCCCCACTAC
>JBJOGT010000200.1:0-3120 GCA_046048115.1 Cyanobacteriota bacterium
GGTGCCTTGTTCCCTGGGATCGGGGGCTTGTTGGGGTAATTGATCACCAAAAAAGCGGCGAAAGAAAGGTTGATTATAGAGGGAAGACTGGGGCGAGGAAACGGTGCGTTCGGCGTCAATTCTGACCACGGCGGGGCCCACTTTTTCCACAGCCCTAGCAATAAAATTTAATGCTTCATCATCATTAGCGGTTCTCGGCAGGGGTAAAACTTGACGGTAGTTGGCGGCGGTGGGTTCTGGCGCCAGATTTTGAGGGGCAGAGGCGGAGGGCGGGAGGCTTGGGGCGATCATCCAGTAGCGTCCAGCAAAGGCCCCTAACGCCCCACCAAAAAACAATAACAGGGCAGCAACGCCAAACTGTTTTACTTTCAAGGAATTTGCCATGAACCGTCGCCAAGAATTTGTGCTTTTTACTTTAACAAGATATGCGGGAATGTACCCAGGCTGATCGCCCTAGCAACAATGATAGGTAATGATCCTTTCCGTTGGCGATCGCCTACAATGCAGTCTAGAAGGTAAACGGAGGGGCAAACAATGGTTCAAGCAATCTCTCAACCCCAAACCATCACCGTTGAAGACTTTGCCCAATGGAAATCGGCGGAGGATCTGTACGAATTACATAACGGAATCATTGTCGAAATGCCCCAGCCCTTGGGAAGCCATGAAGCCATTACGGGCTTTCTCGTCGAAAAAGTAACCATTGAGTATTTGCGGCTTGGGTTGCCCTACCGAATTCCTAAAACCGTGCTGGTTAAATCTCTCCAATCGGAATCAGCTTACTCCCCCGACCTGTTGGTTTTAAACCGTCCCAATCTTGTCAATGAACCGCTATGGCAAAAGTCATCAACGGTGACCATAGGCGAGTCGATTCCCTTTGTCGTTGAAGTGGTGAGTAGTAATTGGCGCGTAGATTATTTAACCAAAGTCAAAGACTACGAAGAAATTGGTATTCGGGAATATTGGATTGTTGATTATTTAGGCTTGGGAGGAAGACGGTTTATCGGTCATCCCAAACAACCGACCCTCTCGATTTATGAATTAATTGAGGGGGAATATCAAATCACAACCTTTCAAGGGGAAGACCCAATTCAATCTCCCACGTTTCCCGGTCTGGCGTTAACGGCTAATCAGATTTTTCAGGCTGATTTTTGAAAAATCAGATCACTAAGTTCCAAACTAGGGCAATCGCCTTAATCTAATTTGGCTAGATAACCCTCAACAAAGAGCGTATGCCGAATGCTAGCATCACATCAGTTTCTTTGAGGCAAAACACCATGCTAACCCTAGAGCAACTTATTGCTGAAGCCACGGCCTTACCTGATTTAGATAAAACAATTCTGATGGAAAAAATTGTGGAAAGTATGGCAGGGGAAATTGATCAAGATGTTTTGTCAGAAGGCATCTCCAAAGCCCAACAACGCCTGAGTGAAGTTGATAGCGGTGTTGTTCAAACGATCCCAGGGGATATTGCTCTCATTAGGAGGGGATTGATGGTTTTTGATAATACCAATGGGCCAGAATTTTGGGATCAATGCCGAGACGATACCCCAAGATGATCGCCTGATTAATGAGGGTGGTTTTCACTAGGCCCAGTTTTTGCCAACGCCGCCCCGAAGTAGTCACCGCAGCAGGGGCGATCGCCACTTGACCGAGCCGTTTGAGCCGTTGCACCAATTCATAGTCTTCCATCAGGGGCAGATCCGCAAAGCCGCCTAGGTATTGAAAGTGTTTTTGGCGTAAAAATAACCCCTGATCGCCGTAGGGTAATTGCCAAACTTGCGATCGCCAGAGAATGGCTTTTTCTAACCAACGGTAACGCCAACCAGGGAGAGCAATGGCCAGGGGAAATGCCCCCGCAATGACAGTGGAATCGGCCAGGGTTTGGGTAATCAGGGTTAAAAAATTAGCCGGTAAACGGCTATCTAAATGGAGAAATAACAGCATTTCCCCCTGGGCGTGTTTCGCGCCAAAATTCATTTGGTGGGCCCGACCGGCCATCGGACTGGTTAACACTTTGACGGGAAATTGACAACAGATTGCGACGGTTTGATCCTGACTGCCCCCATCAATGATCAGGACTTCAACCCGGTCATCATCGGCAAATTGACGTAAATAATCCCCGGCGATCGCCGCTTCATTGAGGACAGGAATAATAATACTTAACTGAATTGCGCTGGTCATAACCTAGGCAAACAAGCGTTTAATCCAGGTCAACTTATCGCCATAGGGGGGATAGCGCAAATTGGTTTCGCCCCAAAAGGAACGGCGCAGAACGCTTTTGTGATGGCTAAAGGTGTCAAAGCTGGCTTTGCCGTGGTAACAGCCCATGCCGCTCATCCCCACCCCCCCAAAGGGTAAATCCGCCACTGCTAAATGTAAAAGAACGTCATTGAGACAAACACCCCCACTGCTGGTTTCGGCGAGGATTTGCTCCTGTTGATGGACGTTACCACTAAAAAAATATAACGCTAGGGGTTTGGGGCGGGCGTTGACAAAGGCGATCGCCTCATCCAAGGTCTGGTAGGTCAAAATAGGCAGGATCGGGCCAAAAATTTCTTCCTGCATAATCGGCGCCCCTAAGTCCGGTTCTAGCATCAACGTCGGCGCAAAATAGCGATCGCCCTGGTGAAAATCCCCCCCGTGAATGACTTGGCCTTGGTTAAGCAAACTCACCAACCGCGACCAATGGCGATTGTTAATAATGCGGCAATAATTGTCACTCTGGGACGGATCATGGCCAAAAAACTCCTTAATGGCTTGTTTTAACAAAGGCAACAACTCCGGTAAAACCCGTTCTTCCACTAATAAATAATCCGGGGCCACACAGGTCTGCCCGGCATTAATGCCCTTCCCCCAAATAATCCGTCTGGCCGTCTCCTGTAAGTTCGTATCCGCCGCCACAATACAGGGGGACTTACCCCCCAATTCCAACGTCACCGGGGTCAGGTGTTGGGCCGCTGCCGCCATCACTAATTTGCCCACCCTGGGACTGCCGGTAAAAAAGATGTGATCGAAGGGGATAGTTAATAACTGTTGGGCCACGGTTTCATCCCCTTCCATCACCGTCACCCATTCGGGGTCAAAACAGGATGAAATTAAATGCTTGACCACTTGGCTCGT
>JBJOGT010000201.1:0-7072 GCA_046048115.1 Cyanobacteriota bacterium
AGATAGTGGCTTAATTTTGAGTCTGCGAGTAGGTAAACACATAGACGATGGTAACGGCCCGTTTAGTGGCAAGCTATTTCAATTGGATTTGGCTTCATAACCGCACTCATAATACTGTCGATCAGCGAACACAATTAACCTCGCAACCATGGACTTGGCATGATTTTGCCATCTATGCCACACTTTGTTACCGCACGATCGGGGGCCAAACGCTGTCATAGACTTAAGAATGAGACTTAGTAAAACCGTTGACAATTCACGCTATGCAGAATTTCTCACCGCTCTATGATGTTCTGATTATTGGGGCTGGCCCTGTGGGGTTAGCAACGGCGATCGGGCTGCAACAACGGGGGATTAATAACATTTTGGTCATTGATCAAACCCGGCAATTTCGTCCCGTCGGTCAATTTGTCGATCTCTTACCCAATGGACTCAAGGCCTTAAGGGCGATCGCCGAGGCTGCCTACGAAGCCATGGACATTCCTAAACTTAACCCGGAAGCAAAACCGGAAGCAAAAAGATTTTGGTATCGCAAAAATTTACAAGGAGATGTTACCCACGCCGTTCCTTTAGCGTTTAATGACTGGCGCGAAAAATATGGCGAAGGACGCCTTTCATTGCCTTGGTTTAATTTGCAAACAAATCTTAGAAAATTGATTGATCCTGCCTTAATTCACACCAATCGTCGCTGTATTAATTGTGAACAATTCCCCAATCAGGTGATAGTTAATTGCGAACAAAATCAAAAAACGCCCAGTAACCCTTTTGCCCATTGGGAAAGTGGTCAGAAGACAAAAACTGCTGAAATACTTCAGGACGTGATCACTGACGCCACAAACCTTACAATCCGAGCAAAATTGGTCGTAGCGGCTGACGGTATCAATTCCACGATGCGACAACTGTTATTTCAAAATTCGGCATTGGAACCCTTGGGCAAACCCGAATATTCCGGTTGGTCGGCGATCGGTTGTTTAGCCATTAATCCTGTGCCAGCGGCACTCAAAAATCAACTCAAAACCGATTATTTTCAAGCCCAAATGGTGATTAGTTTACAAAATGATGCCCTGATGGAAGCAGATCCAAATCAAGATTCCCCCCGCCTTATTTTGATTGATAAAGGAGAGGCTGGTGTAGGCTATTTACTGCATGTTCCCGTGCGGTTAAATAAGATTATCAACCAATCCCCCCCTGAGCTTTTGAATCTGGCCATTCAACTTTTAGAGAAAGCCGATTTTCCGGGGGTTATTATCGACTTAGTTCGTCTGACCAATTCAGAGCATTTATTTAGTCGGCCCTATTATCTCCATCCAGCTAACCCCTGTGATCAATTTCCCCTCTGGAGCCAAAATCGGGTTGTTTTAGCTGGCGATGCGGCCCATGGTATGCCACCCTTCAGTGCCCAAGGGGCTAACCAGGGTTTGGAGGATGCGGCCTATTTGGTTAAGGCGATCGCCACTTTGGTGAAACAGGATCAATTGGATGATTTAGGGGCAATTACCGAAAAGTTCCAAGCCTATGAAAACCTCCGTCGTCCTTTTATGGAACTGATGCAAGCAGCGGCCTTGGAAAATCATCGTTGGACAGAAACGGAATGGGAAACCTATGGCCAGCAGGTCTATCGCCGAGACATTTGAGCAAAATTTTTTTCAGAAACGCCGTCGATGCTGGTAACCCCTAACCTAAGCCTGGGTTCAGGAAAATCTCAGCCAAGTTCGTTAGCTTAGAGAAAGTTATAAAACTCATAAATTTTTCACTTTCCCAACCCATTACGCCATGCTGATGACAATCACCCTTCCCAAACCCCTCCGCCGTCAAGGTCTATGGATTGGTCTCCTGATTTCAGGAATTATTTTTGGACTCTTCAGTGTATTGATTAATCCCACCGCCCGGGCCATTCCCGATCCGGCCATCGATATCCCCAAGGTTGCCAGTAATGCTCCCCAAACCGCTAAGGCCGTGTTTGCTGGGGGCTGTTTTTGGGGATTAGAAGCTATGTTCGAGGAAGTCAGAGGTGTTCAATCTGTTCAAACCGGCTATTCCGGCGGCAGTGCGGAAACCGCAAACTATCCCCGCGTCAGTGGCGGCGGCACCGATCACGCTGAGTCAATTCAAATTGTTTACGATCCCGCCCAGGTCAGTTACGGGGAATTGCTGAAAATTTTCTTTTCCGTTGGGCATGATCCCACCCAAGTGAATCGCCAAGGGGCGGATATGGGACGGCAATATCGTTCGGCGATTTTTGCGACTACCCCAGAACAAAAACAAGTTGCGGCGGCCTACATTAAACAATTGGAAACCTCCGATGCCTTTGACCAGGCGATCGCCACGGAAGTCAACGAGTTTAAGGCATTTTACCCAGCGGAGGACTACCATCAGGATTTTGTTAAACGTAATCCCGCCCATCCCTATGTGTTAGTACATGATATTCCCAAATTGCAAAAATTTCGCCAAACCTACCCTGATTTGTTGAGTCGCAATGGGGGAGGCACTGGCGATCGCCAAGATTCTGACGTTTCCCGCTAAGGGCAGGCTCGCAGCAATAGACAAACTTGTTTGGAACCAGGGTTATTCACAATAAAAATGGGCTAAGTCGAATGCTGTCAAAAATTGGGTGGGGTAACTGCCAAAAATTTTAAGCTCGGCAGTGTACTGGGCTAATTCTACTAAAGCTTCCTGCAAATGGGCTTCCTCCTGACTTGCTTCCAAATCCATAAAAAATAGATAATCCCCGAGGGATCGTTTGGTCGGACGAGATTCTATGCGACTCAGGTTTATCCCCCGTTTAGCCAGTGTTTGTAGAGGATTGACTAAAGCCCCGGGACGATTATTGGGCACACAACAAGCCAACGTGGTATGGCTACCGCTAAGCTGCCCTTGGGGACTAATCGCCCAAAAACGAGTGCAATTGTCAGGATAATCTTGGATATCGGTGGCTAAGACGGGCACATCAAATAAAGTAGCGGCCCGGGGAGAGGCGATCGCCGCCGCCTGGGGGTCATCGTCAATCAAATGAATCGCTTCTGTGGTGGAATTAGCTGGAACCAGGACAGCCTGGGGTAAATGAGCCGACAACCATTTTTGGCACTGCCCCAGGGCCTGGGGATGGGAAATAACTTTGGCGATCGCCGTTAGTGAGGAAGCACGACTTAAAAACACATGGGCGATCGGCAACACTAATTCCCGCTGGATTTTTAAATTATCGGCAGCCCACAAGCTATCAAAGGTAATCCCAACAGTTCCTTCCGTGGAATTTTCCACTGGTACGATCGCCACGTCAACACGCCCCTCTGCCACTGCGGCCAAGGTTTGGCCAATGCTAGGGCAGGGCAATAATTCAACTGTCTCGCCCGTTTGCTTGGAATGGTTGTGGGCATAGACCAAAGCAACCGTTTCCGTGTTGGTTCCCTGCGGCCCCAAATGAGATACGACCAATGACATAAAATCTCCCAAGGAAGGCTGGTACAAGAAATGTTATTATTTACTTCGGGCTTCACCCCCTAACGCCGAAGTAGCTCAGTGGTAGAGTAGTTGATTCGTAATCAATTGGTCGTGGGTTCAAATCCCATCTTCGGCTTTTGTTGCACATTCACTGATTATCTGTCACCGTTAACAAATTCTATGCCGTGTTAACAGTCTGAGTATCGCTGTGAGAAGCTTTAGGGCTTACTTAACAGTTGAGGGGTCGCTTTTGCGAAAAAGTACCGTTAACTCATCAAGTGTCGTTTGTTGTTTACGGTCGTACATGGGGTTAACAAACTTCGTGTCATTTCCCGAAAAAATGCCTCCTATCAGACCAATCCGTAATCGTAAGGTAGTGTCATTGCGACCTTACGAATCAACTACTCCTTTCAATCTATCTTAGGTCATCTTCAACCCACTCTCCATCAGGGAGGAGAATGAAACTCCGCCAGTCAAAAGCCCTGTGAATAAGATGCTCCGGTGACAGTTTTAGCAAACCTACCAGGCAATCTGGTCAGACTTAGGGGCTGCTAAAAACAAGACGATGGATTTCCCCTTTGCTTGGGGGTGATTTGGTAACCACCACTGCGGTAAACCTGTGTCCTCTCTGTCGGTTCGCTCATTTTGGGAACGCTTTTGGAATTATCAACAGCAGAATAGGACTTGTAGCGATCGCCAAAAGGTATTGACAAGCAAGACTAAATATGAAATAAGCCCCCACGAAAAAAATTAGCTCAGTCTAAACAGCCATGGAATGAGTTAAACGCTATATATAGTGTTTTCAAAAAATCCTTGAACACTAGAAAAATCGGCGAACCGACAGTCCTAAGATCAAAGCCATACCAACCCGCTAAGCTTATAAAGCTGTGGCCAGTTTATTTATAACCGTTATGCGTTTTTCCCGTTGGCAATGGGTCGTGTTGAGTTTACCGATCGCCGTAGTCGTCATTTTTATTTTGGTGGCGGCCAGTTGGCAAATTAATGCTTGGGGATTGAACTGGATCTGGGCAATTTTTATCTTGCTATTAGTCGGGTGGCGATGGTTACTGGTGCGATGGACAGCGCCTCTGCTCGAGACTCCGGTTTTAAATCAAGCCCAAACCATTCCTCTCCAACCCACCGATGCCCCCCCGGATCAAACCCTAGACAAAATTGAAACCGAAATTAAGTATATTTTGCAAGATGCCCGTCAGGATGTGCCTGCTTGGCAGGATTGGGCACTGTTTTGGCAACGGTGTCAGCAGGTGGTCACGGTGGTAGCCCAAGCCTATTACCCTGGGGTGAAGTATCCCCTGTTGAATATTTATTTGCCCGATGCCTATGGCTTAATTCGGGGCACAGTGGACGATATGGATCGCTGGATCGATACCTTATCTCCCGCCTTAAATCAGGTTTCCATTGCCCAGGTGTACCAATCCTACGAGGTTTACCAAAAACTCGAACCCTCATTACGAAAAATCTGGCGGGTCTGGAATTGGAGCCAATGGGTACTAAATCCCGCCGCCGCCGCTGCCCGTTATGTGAGTCGGGCCAATAGCGAACAGGCCACCCAACAATTACTGGTCAACCTCAGTCAACAACTACGGGAAGCCACCTTAAGAACCCTCTGTCATCAGGCGATCGCCCTGTATAGTCCAGCGTTAAATCCCGACTTACCCGACAGTTTTGCCAACGCCAATAAACCAACCCTTGCCAAGGCCCAAACCCAGACCCTCAAGGCCCTATTAGCCCAACGACAAACCCCGGAACAGGTGGAACAAGAACCGGTTAAAATTTTGCTGGTGGGAAGAACCGGGGCGGGCAAAAGTAGTTTAATCAATGCTCTCTTTCAAGACGATTTAGCGGTGACGGATCTGCTGCCCAGCACCACCGATATTGCCGAATATCAATGGCAAACCCAGGATGGCGAAAGTTTAGCCCTTTGGGATAGTCCTGGTTATGAACAGGGGCAACGGGGGGATTTGCGGGCGTCGGTTTTGGCCTATGCCGAAAAAGCGGATGTAATTTTATTACTTAATCCGGCTTTAGATCCTTCTTTGCAGATGGATGCGGATTTTCTCAAAGATTTACGGCACAATGCACCGGATCGCCCGGTTTTATTACTGGTCACCCAAGTCGATCGCCTACGCCCCGTGCGGGAATGGCAACCCCCCTACGACTGGCAACAGGGAGAACAGTCCAAGGAAAAAGCGATCCGGGAGGCGGTTAAATATCGCAGCGATCAATTAGGGGATTATTGCCGTCAAGTGTTACCCATCGCCAATGCTGATCCCCAGGTGAATCGTCCCGGATTGGGCTTAGAGGATCTGTCGGTAATGTTGTTAGAGGTGGTTCCCCCCGCCAAACAACAACGCCTAGCTCGGTTCTTAAATAACCTGGATGCCCGGGCGGTGGCCGCTGCTCAGATTATTGATCGTTACGCCCTGCAAATGACCACTACCCAGGGGGTAACGGCATTGCTAAAAAGTCCGGTTTTACAGTTTGTGTCCAATTTATCGACAGGATCACCTGCTCTGGCTTATTTATTGGCAGAACAAATTCCCATTGAACAATTGCCTTTGGTGTTGGGAAAACTACAGCTAGCCTATGATTTATTTAATTTGTTGGCTGCGGAGGATCAAGTCCTAGCGAATTTTGATTTACTCACCCTCTGGCCCCTGTTGTTGGATAATCCCGTCGCCCCCGATCGCAATGCGTGGGCCTTTGGCCATGCGTTGTTGGAATACTGGACCCAAGGATTGACGGTGGATCAATTGTCCGTTCGTTTTCGCCATTATTGTGAGGCCGGGAAGTGAGTGGGTCAAATTATTTTCTACGGCCGCGACAGTAGCCCAAATAACAAACGCAAAATCAACAAAAATAATGACGTGATGGCCACAACGGCGATCGCCCCCCCCAATCCCAGAATCAGCACGACGGCCAAGGACGGTAGTTGTAACGCCGTCCCCAATCTGGTTAGTAAGGATAACTGATTTAAAAATGGTAATCCCCAGAAAGCTCCCAAACAGACGGCGATTAAAATAACCATTTCCGTTTGCTCAAGCCAACGCTTTAACTGGGCAAAGATCAGTCCCCCCATCCCCATCCCCCATATCCCCGCACTAATGCCACTTTGGGGAAAGAGGCCCATGGCGACAATCCATAGCAGTACACCCACAAAACCGGTAAACCCTGCTTGTAAGAGCACTCGGAGTAGGGGCAACGTCCTGACTATTTGGGCAATTTTGCCAGGAGCAGTTTGGGTTGCGGGGGTCACCGATGGATTGGGCGGGGCCAAGGGTGTTGGGGTCGGTGCTGGGGCATGGATCGGTGTTGAAGACGATTGTCCTTGAAGCTTGGTAGCAGGACTAGGATGACTAGAAACCGCCCCAGAGGGGGGAGACGTTCCTTGGAGGACCGCTAAAACGGCTTCGGCGCTGGGATAACGATCTTTAGGGGTGGGTAATAGGAGGCGATCGAGAACCTGGGCTAGTTGATCACTTACCTTTAACCCAGGTAATCGCCAATTCCACTGATTGTGATAGGCATCGTAAAGGTCCTGGGCGGTTTTCCCCGTTAGCAGATACAAACAGGTAACGGCCAAGGCATAGAGATCCGTTGCGGGATAAACCTG
>JBJOGT010000202.1:0-4401 GCA_046048115.1 Cyanobacteriota bacterium
CCCCCCATTGGCACAAAGATCCATCGTCCCCCTATCCCCAGATTATCAGCCATTTACTGACCAACCTCAAAGCCTGGGTGAACCTAGAGCATCTATCTCTATTATTGGCCAATGGCGATGATCCAATGATTGGCTTGCAAGTCGGCTTAGACCGTGAAGACTTCAGCTTTGATGATCTAACATCAGACCCCCGCTGCCCATGGCAATCCCAAACCATTTACTCCTACCACCGCAACACTTTGACCGGGGGATAAATTCCTAGAATCCCTGCCAAACACTATGTTCAACTATCACACTCAATATTCCGTTTCTCCCTCGGCGATCGCCATTGATCTGCAAATCACCCCCGCCTCTGGTTCCCCATTAGCAAAGCAACCCTCTCAATGGCAATGGCGCTATCAATTCAGGGATGGCAGCCAACTGCGGGGCAATTATTGTGGCTTTTTCTCCCCCGCCTCAGGCCCCATTGGGCACTTGCCGACATGGCAAATCCAACAGGTCGGCTCCACGGAATACTTCGCAACGGATAAACAAACGCCTTTATTGCAATGGCAACCAGACCAATTTGTTTGTTATGAACTCGGGGAAGAATTGTTATTATTAGCCTCAAATGATAACTACGTCAGCAATAGTCTTTGTCTAGTAAATTCTCCCCACCGTCAATGGGCCCAAGTAACCCATTGGGGATCTCGGTTAGTTGCAGAGTCCTTTACCTGGAATCAATTTTCAATTCACTGTCTTGAACCTAAAATACCGAACAGTTGGCGAATTTCCTGGCAATTCTCCCCATTCTTTGTTCCTTTCTTCTATTGGCGTCTTACCCCTGCCATTGAGCCAACAACCTTTTCGTCCCTCCTTCAACCCGATAATTTCCCGTGGGTACTAAGGCCGATGACCTCTATCCCTAGTTCGATGAATTAACAATGATTGTGAATGGTGCTCAATTTTAGCCCTAGTAGGGGGCGGCGCAAGTTTGGCAATCCATTTTAGCCAGTAGAAAAATGGCGGACAATTCCCAAAAAGACAAAAGCCCAAAAGGGTCACGCTCAATGGCAGAGTTCATTTTTGTCCCGCAGGGTGACCATTAAGCTCGTTATAACTATTAATTCCAAATCATTTGTTTTTGCTGGACAGACATTGGTGTTGCCATTCTAAAAATAATGCCCGACATTGCAAACAGGTTAACCGTTGTAATAATGGGGGGAAATCCTGGGGAATTTGAAAGGTTGCCCCGATCGCCGTTTGAGGGAGAACATAATCAGGATCAATTTCCACCCAGTAACCGTATAGTTTTTGATTGGAAAATGAACTATTGACCATCCAACCGTCGGTATTAATAGCTTGGGTTTGGATAATCGCTGGGGGATGAATGGTTAATTCTCGCTGTAAGATTTGTGTCAAGGTTTCCAGTAATCTTGCCCGATCCAGTAACCGTCCCCCTGGAAAATCCCAAGTAGTTGCACCAATCCCAGGCCGAAACATGGGCTTAGGTAGCAACAGGCGATCGCCTTGTTGGGGCACAATAATCAGGGAATCTGCTTTTTGCACCCGCCAATAATCCAGGGGGGTTTGTTGATCATCTAACCACTTTTCCCCAATTAACGTGAGCCAAGGGGTTTGGAGTTTGGCAAAGCAATCTATATAAGTCCAGGGCGTCATTGGCGGGCAATCAGGGTCTGTTTTTGGTAAAAAATCATCGCTCTGCTGGATTTAACGGTAAAAAACATCAAAATGCGTGATTTTTGTAACTAAAGCTTAGTCAAGTCTGATTATCTAGTAAAGTTATAACAATAAAATTATTGGTTGTTGATATACCGACTCAGGCAAAAAGACCTTCCCTTTCAATTTATCCTATGACCCCGGTATTTTTAGCTCAGTTAGAAACAACGTTGAATTGGTTAACCCCTAGCCACGGCATCATTGCAGCCTATTTGGGGGGGTTTGCCTGTGTCCATAGCGGGTTAGCCGCATTGCGTCCTTGGGGAGAAAGCAAAATTGGAGCACGGGCTTATCGGGTTTTGTTTGCTCTGATCAGCATTCCTTTGGCCACAGGGCTGATTATTTATTTTTTCAATCATCGTTACGACGGCTTACAACTATGGCAGTTACAGCTAGTGCCGGGGGTTAAATCCGTGGTCTGGGCCCTGTCAGCCCTATCATTCTTTTTTCTGTTTCCTGCTACCTTCAATTTGTTGGAAATTGCCGCCGTCCAAAAACCCGAAATCCATCTCTATGAAACGGGGATTATTCGCATTTGTCGCCATCCCCAA
This sequence comes from Cyanobacteriota bacterium, assembly GCA_046048115.1. GTDB lineage: Bacteria > Cyanobacteriota > Cyanobacteriia > Cyanobacteriales > Microcystaceae > Synechocystis. The sequence continues at coordinate 2,271 of JBJOGT010000202.1, forward strand.
ATGGTGGGTCAGGTAATTTGGTGCGTGGCCCATACCCTCTGGTTGGGAACAACGTTCACCCTGGTAACGAGCTTAGGGCTTATTGCCCACCATGGGTTTGCCGTGTGGCATGGCGATCGCCGTTGGCAGCAAAAATATGGAGACGCCTTTTTAAAAGTGAAAGATCGCACGTCAATCATTCCTTTTTTAGCGATTATGGACGGACGCCAAACCCTAGTCTGGCAGGAATTTTTGAAACCTGCTTATGTCGGCGTTGTCGGATTTATTGCCTTGCTATGGTGGGGCCATCCCTGGTTGATGACCATGACCGCCAAGGTATTTTGGTGATTATTGTCCAAAAAAAATTTACCGAAGAGACTTAAGAAAATTTTCTAACATCTGTTTGCCTGAGGTGGTCAAAATGCTCTCTGGGTGAAACTGGACACTCTGGACATGGGGATAATCCCGGTGCTGAAAAGCCATAACCATGCCATCTGCTAACCAGGCCGTAATCTCTAAACAATCCGGTAGACTTTCCCGTTCAACGATCAAACTGTGATAGCGGGTTGCTTCCAAGGGGCTTTCTAAACCGGCAAAAATGCCCTGTTGATGGTGATAGATTTGGGACGTTTTGCCGTGCATTAATTCCGGCGCGGCGATCACTTTACCCCCAAAGACTTGACCAATACTTTGGTGTCCTAAGCAAACGCCGAAAATGGGTGTTGAAGGGCTTAATTCTTGGATTAGCGCTAGGGAAACGCCCGCATCATCTGGACGCCCCGGGCCGGGAGAAATCACGATACCATCGGGTTTTAAAGCTTTTATCTGCTCTAGGGTAATGTGATCGTTGCGATAAACCTGTAGGTCTTGGGCAACGGGATATTGATGGCCCAATTCCCCCAAATATTGAACAAGGTTATAGGTAAAACTATCGTAATTATCGATGACCAGAATCAACTGGGATGCTCCTTCGCGGTCGGTAATGAATGGGGACTAGACCAATAAGGATAACAGCGCGGGCAACAATAAACAGCCCCCCACCATGACAGCGGCGATCGCCGACAACAACACCGCCCCAGCGGCACAATCCTTGGCGATTTTAGCGAGTTCATGGTAAGACTGCCCGACGGTAAGGTCTACCACGGATTCCAGGGCCGTATTCAACAATTCCAGGATGATCACAAAGGCAGAAGTTAGGGTCAAAATCGAGAGGGCGATCGGCTCTAACTGCAATAGAACCGCCGTTGTCAGGACAATGGCCCCCGCACAGGTATGGATACGGAAATTCCGTTGGGTCAGAAAGGCATAGCGAACCCCAGCCCAAGCATAGCGAAAACTCGTTAATAAATTGGGGGCAACCTGCCAAGCAGTTTTGCGGGGGGGGGAGACGGCAGAAACCAAGGTTAACTGCGGTGGTGATTTAGTCAACTTAGCCTGGGTTTGTGAACCCCTATCGGGAAAGACGGCTGAGGAAGAAGACATGGGGTATACCGATTTCATAATCTACAACTCCGAGCAGTGTAGTCGACAAAAATCTTTCCCAATGTAACCTGGGTCACAAGTTCAAATAAAGTTGGGAGGATTTAAGTCAATCAAGGTTAATAAATAAGATTGTTTAGACAACATGGTGGTGAGGGTAGTTTCGTCGGGGTGATCCCAACCCAACAAATGCAGCAGTCCGTGACTAAAGAGCCAAATAACTTCGATGAAGAAATCATGACCCCGTTCGTTAGCCTGTTGGGCGGCCTGCTCAAGCGATATTACTATATCACCCAAATATAAAGGTTCATTACTCCAAGGAAAGACATCTATGGCAACATCAGTCAGTGGCGATCGGGGCAAAGACCCTTCTAAGGCAGCAAAGGCCAACACATCTGTGGGTTGATCCTGATGACGAAATTGAGAATTAAAGGATTGTATTTTGGCGTTGTCGGTCAACAATAAGGTCATTTCATAGCCGGAAGCTGGCGGTAAACTTTCACCCAAGGCGTTAAGCCAACACTGTCCCCACGCAGACCAGGGAGATTGGAGAAGGGCTTGAACAGACCCAGAGGTCAGCAATACCTCATCTAAATCCGTCTGTAGCATCAGTTCCAATGGGGGGTCGGTTAGTAGGGGGGGCTGCATGAATTGTTTAGCGGGTGAGGTAAGA
>JBJOGT010000203.1:0-3093 GCA_046048115.1 Cyanobacteriota bacterium
AAAATCCTGGCTTTCTCGTCTCTATCTTTACTATTATCAGACCAAAGTTTTTTAAGTCCTTCCTCTCTATCCAGACGAGTTTGACGTTTTAGTTCGATAGGTGATCGGCGGGCATCTTTATCATCAATCGCCAAAAGAACTGTGTGACCTTTAGCGGTAGCAAAACCTACACTATCAGGTAAAAAGCCATCAGGAATTAATATTAGAGATTGCTTGCTTGCCGCCATATCATTCCATGCTTGTTGAGATTGGATAATCAAACAGCGACAATTAGCTTCTTCATTATTGAGGAGAGTTGCTAAAATAAAACCATATGCTTCTTTTTTGGAGTTTGATTTAATAAGGTGTTGAGCATTGCTAAAGATTAAGTTTAATAATGACTCCGATTCTTCCTCTCTCCCATGCAATAAAAAGTCTTGTGTCAACGGTGTTGATGTTTGATTGCTAAAGGCAGTCCAAGCCTCTTCAATATCCCAAATATCAGGGCAACGCTTTCCTATTACTTGAGAAAACCAACGATGGACTGAAGGGCAATCTTCTAACCAATCCGCAAGAGTTTCTGCATCTATTCCCTGAACATCTTTCCATTTATTATCTAATATTTTCTCATTTACCCAATCATCTCTTTTTGTCCAGAGTCGTGATGTAACAAAAACAAAAGTGGTTGTATCTAATTCAGAAACTTCTGTTTCGCTGAGTCGTTTAGAGTATTCTTCTTCAGCTTTCTTCTTAACGTTTCTATCAGAACCAAACTCCCAACAAGAGATGCCAGCAGGAATAAAACGATTACCTTCATTAACCTCAAGATTACCATCCCATCCTGGCAAAGCTATACCGTCACCTGATGGAATCCTAAGCCTTTTAGGTTGACAAGAAGCAAGAATTAGCTTTTTAACCAATAAGGGCAGTGTTTCTTCAGATTGCCTTTTATTGGTTTCAGTCCAATTTCTTATATCGTTTGTTGTTACATACCAACCACTCATAGCAATCTTGCTCCATGATTTTATTTTGAAAATCTAATGCTCTACCATGATTAAGAAGGGCGATCGCCTAAAGATCAGCTATGTGGTGTGCTGTTTTTGGACAACGGAAAATTTTTTAAATCATCGATGCTTTGCGGTGCAGGATAAATCGTCCCCGGTTCAGCCAAAGCCCGATCTAAATAGACATGCAAAGCTTCATCATCATCACGGTTTTTAAGAATATATTCCCGTAACTCTTGTCGGGACATTTCCGCAAACTTTGAACTCATTAAATGTACCTCCATTTACCGTTGGGGAAGATGACAATTTCATTCTCCTCACCTGCCAACAAAAAAATATCCTTGGTTCATTCGTCAATCCGAATTATGTAGATAGGAAGATATAGTTTTGTCAACCAATAAGACAAAACAAAACAGGTTGATTGTTGAGCTGATGTAGGAATTGATCGACCTTCTCACAAAAAATAATCACTGAGGGCTAGATTGATGACAAACCCTAGCCCTAACTGTGAGTGTAACCTAACTTCCCCCAATCCGAGCCACATCGCGGGCATTCTCCTCAAACGCCGCGTTGAGGGCATCATCCCCACTCAGACCAGACTCTAGCGCCTTCTTAATCGCTTGCAGCACCCGTTTGTAATCCCGGGGCATCACCTTCACGAACTGGGCCACACTGGTTTCCCAGGCATCCAGCACCGCTTGACCTTTAGCACTTTGGGTATAGGTGACATGGTTTTGGATGAGTTGATGGAGATCCTGAATTTCTTCCGGGTCTTCCAGTTTTTCCAACCCCACCATCGCCGTATTGCAACGGGTGGCAAAATCGCCGGTTTCATCAAGGATATAGGCAACGCCACCGCTCATCCCTGCGGCAAAATTACGCCCCGTTTGACCGAGGACAACGACTTTACCGCCGGTCATATATTCACAACCATGATCGCCCACCGCTTCCACCACCGTACTCACACCGGAATTACGGACACAGAACCGCTCCCCGACCATGCCGGAAATGTAGGCCTCGCCCCCCGTTGCGCCATAAAGACAGACATTGCCCGCAATGATATTTTCCCAGGCGTTAAAGCTAGAGCCTTTGGGGGGATAAACCATGATTTTGCCGCCGCTGAGACCTTTGCCGAGGTAGTCGTTAGCGTCCCCTTCCAATTCCAGGGTCATACCCTTGGGCACAAAAGCCCCGAAGCTCTGCCCCGCACTGCCTTGGAAATGAAGATGCACCGTATCCTCCGGTAGCCCTTCCCAGTGGCGTTTGGTAATTTCGTTGCCGACAATGGTTCCCACCACGCGGTTGATATTGGTGATCGGTAACGTCGCTTTGACCTTTTCCCCTTTGGCGATCGCCGGTTGACAGAGATCCAGCAATTGGGTGATGTCGAGGGAATGTTGTAGGCCGTGATCCTGGGGAATTTGGCAGTAACGCCCCACATCGTCCCCGACTTTGGGTTGGTAGAGGATGGGGGCGAGATCTACCCCTTTGGCTTTCCAGTGATCCACCGCCTTTTTCGGCTCCAACACATCGGTACGGCCCACCATTTCGTTAACGGTGCGGAAGCCCAACTCGGCCATAATTTCCCGCATTTCCTGGGCGATAAAGGTCATAAAGTGAACCGCATGGGCGGGATCGCCGGTGAATTTGGCCCGCAATTCCGGGTTTTGGGTAGCAATGCCCACGGGACAGGTATTGAGGTGACAAGCCCGCATCATGATGCAACCCAGAGAGACTAATGGCGCGGTGGAAAAGCCAAATTCTTCTGCTCCCAGTAACGCGCCAATCACCACATCCCGACCGGTTTTCATTTGGCCGTCCGTTTCCACCACAATCCGGGAACGCAGGTTATTCAGCACCAGGGTCTGGTGGGTTTCCGCTAGACCCAATTCCCAGGGTAAACCGGCGTGTTTGATGGAGGTTTGGGGAGATGCCCCCGTGCCCCCGTCATAACCAGACACCAACACCACATCGGCATGGGCCTTGGCCACCCCAGCGGCAATGGTTCCCACCCCCACTTCCGATACCAGTTTGACGTTGATGCGGGCTTCCCGGTTGGCGTTTTTGAGGTCATGGATCAGTTCCGCCAAATCCTCAATGGAATAAATGT
>JBJOGT010000204.1:0-7801 GCA_046048115.1 Cyanobacteriota bacterium
CCGACTAACCGAAAGGGAGCAGCAATGCAACTACCCAGAAACCCAAAAAACAGGAGTCCCCAGCGCCTAAAGTGCCACCATCGAACTTTCCAAGGATGTTTTTGATAATATTCCACTGCCCACTGCCAATCTTCATCCGCATTGCCGATTTCCCCAGATCGCTGACGTTCTCGCCAACGCTGGTGGGCTTTTTGTCGCACTAATGCTACGGGTAACTTAGGCTCAGTAATTTTCATTTTGAAAGCTGAGCTTGGAGTGTCCGATAAAATTTTTATCTCAGCTCAGATAAGTATAAAATAATTTTAATTTTTCTTTCCCGACAATCGTTAAGGCAAGCTTAAGCACTACATATCGCTCAAATTCGGCAGATTGGGTAGCAGATCACAGCAAAATTACCTTTTTACCGATAAATTTACGATAAAGGCGAGACATCCAATTCATTATGGCGACAAACCCCGACGAGTTATCAATCAAGCTATCTGCTTTTTCTCAACATCACTGCCCTGAGTCCTATTTGATTATGGTGGTTGATGATATCAGTCAAAACCTCCATTTGCTGGATCAGATTTTAAATACAGCCGGTTACAACACCACCTTTTGCACCGATGGACAGCAGGCCCTAGAGCGGTTGCAATTCACCCAACCCGACTTAATTTTGTTGGATCTGATGATGCCGGATCTCAGTGGCATTGATGTGTGTAAAGCGATTCGGGCCCATCCGGAACAGAACGAGTTACCGATTATTTTCATTACCGCCAGCAATGAGCGTGAGCATTTATTGGAAGCTTTTGAGCAAGGGGCCAATGATTATGTCACCAAACCTGTCCATGCGTTGGAGCTACTAGCAAGGGTGAAAACCCATTTATCCCTGCGCCAGAGTCAAAAAAATTTAAGAATGGCCTATCAACAATTAGAGCAATTGGCAATGCTTGATCCCCTCACGGAAGTGGCTAATCGCCGGGCCCTCACGGATGCTGCCGAAACCGAATTTAAGCGAGTAGAACGCTATAACGGTATTTTTGCTGTCATGATGGTTGATCTAGACTACTTTAAAACTGTCAATGATACCTACGGCCATCAGACCGGCGACGAATGTCTCAAGTTGATTGCCCAAACCTTGAAAGCCCACCTTAGAGATGTGGATCATGTGGGACGATTTGGTGGGGAAGAATTTATGGTCATTTTGCCCGAAACGGACATTGATCAAGCTCTGGTTTTGGGGGAAAGGCTGCGCCACCAAGTGGTACATCTTTGCCCTAAAATCAATCAGCGATTGGTGAATTTATCGATCAGCATTGGTATCTCTGTTTATCATAAGGCCGACAAATCCGTCCAGGATATTTGGCAGCGAGCCGATAAAGCTTTGTATCAATCCAAATCAGCCGGTCGTAACCGTGTTTGTTATTTGGTTCACTAAAACAAACATAAATGGGCTAAACCAAAGGCTAATAAGCTACTGCCCAAGGGAACAGTTAAGTTATCAATGCCCCAACGAGAGAAGGTTTCTAGCGCTGTACTCACCACCGCGACGATCGCCGCAATGATCAAAATTTCCCCAGCAAAGCCAAAGTGAAAGGTCAATAAGCCACCGGTGATACCGAAACCAATCAATGCCATGGTGCCACTGCCTTCCCAACTTTTTTGGGCATTAAATATTTTATAAGCATGTTTGCCCCAGCGTTGACCCACCAAGGCCGCTAGACCATCGCCCCAGGCCATGACTAAAATACCGATCGCCGCAAACACTGGTTGCCCTAGGGTGAAAAAACCGCCGACTAAAATTCCGATGCTGATGGCGTAAAACAATGTGCCATAACTATGGCGACCCACACTTTCCAAGCTGGGTAAAATCGGCAAACGGTAGGACAGAATGGCAATCACGGCGGCCAACACCCCGGCGATCGCCCCTACCCAGCCCGGAATATCCAACCACCAAGCAATTAGCACCACCTGTCCTGCCCCGATATGGACAATTTTCCGCGTTACTTCCGCTGGACTCGGAGAGAGACGATTGAGTAATTCCGCCGTGACCACCAAAATGAGTAAATAAGCCGCTGCTAGGGCGATCGCCAACCAAAATTGAGGATTATTAGTGGTTTCCAGCCAAAGTTGGGCAAAGATAAGCGAAAAATAATTTAGCAAAATGTTCTAGCAATCGGGCACAGTATTCCCAAAATTATAGGGTAGGCTGTTGGATCTTATTTGCTCCTATCTTCGTTCCCTCGCCCCGACGGTTCCCTTTGATGGATCACCCGACCCAGGCGACTACGTTAACCTTAATGGGACGCTAAGGCCGGCACCAAAGCTGGGGAATCGCAAGGGTTTTGCCCCTTGGCTGACAAGCGTTTTAGGGAAGATGTTTGTAAGGTTTGCTCTAAACCACGGGCGATCGCCCACAATTCTCCCAACTCCGACAGACGTTCCGGTGTCCAGCAGTTAGATTCCATAGTCACTCCTCCAGAATAGGCAAGCAAGGCAGGAAAAAAATATTGCCTCGTCTAACTCTTTAAGATAAGACCTGCCTCCCAATTTGTTTCCCAACGTTGTGCCACTGCAACCGATCTTCATACATTGCCCCACGCAGAAATACTCAGCTAAGCAAGGTCATCAAAGTCAAAATCAGCATCCAACTCCCGTTGGGACGGACGCCTAGACCGGGATTTTCCCCCCGACAATCCAGGCAGGATTGCACCAATCACCAGTCCCGCCGCCACACAAAAGATTAACAGTAGGCCCACGGGTAATTGGATGGATTGAAATGTCAGAAATGTCAATGCAACGGGACTCACATTTTGGATGCTGAGCAGGGCCAGGGCCGTTAGACCAGTGGCAAGGAGTAAGGCGATCGCCAGTTGGCTGAGGTAACGTAACATCAGGACAAACTTCCCATTTATTCACTGGGTTGGTATCAATACAATTCCATTTGGCTCACAGTGGATTGTCATTGGAGGGAATCTCGCGTAACGGGGGTAATTCGGGTTCGGGGGGCATGGGAGCAATGTCCACTGCTGGGGCCGGGGGGGCTGGGGGCACAGTATTATAAATCGGTGTTTGGGGGGCTGGGGGCTGAATGCGATTGCGCCACTCCCGTGCTAAATCCTGGGCTGTATCGTAGGCCGTACTGTCGGTGGGAACTTGGCGAGCGAGACGAATGGCTTGATTATAGTTGGCAATGCTAGCCTGCTCTTGGGCCAACGAAAGAATTTGGTAACTCCAATTGTTGATGGATGACTCCCGTTGGGAACCCGCGTCAGTGGAGCGCGGCACCTGTTTAATTACCCGAATCGCCTGGGTTAGGGACTCAATGGTACGATTGGCGGCTAAATCCTGGGCCCGCTTGAGGTTGCGTTGGGCATTAATTTCCGTTTGCCAGCGACCAATATATTTACGGGCTTCAGCGGATAGGGCCCGGCCTTTGGCAATTTGTTGGGCGGTGGAGATGGCGGCGGGATAATTTTGGGCATTACCCAGGGCGATAGCCTGGTCAAGGATGGGTTGATCCTCCTGGGTCTGCACCAGGCCCTGCCATTCCTGAATATTTTGCTGGGCTTCTCCATAGAGGGCGCGATCAGAACTAATTTGACGGGCTTGCTGGATAGCCTGTTCAATATCCCCAATATTGCCGGAATTTGCCAACTCCCGGGCTTTGTTTAACACCGGGCTATCTTCACTGATTTGTACTTGCTTAGTCCAATTACTAATATCCCTGGCGGCATCACCATAGCGGGGATTATCCTGAGGAACTAGTTGGGCTTGGGCGATCGCCTGGTTGAGGGCGCTAATGGTTCCCGCTTCGGCCGTGTTGCGGGCTTTGTCCAGTTGCTGCATGGCCGTTTCCTCTGTGCGCCATCCCTTGATTAATGTCTGGGCCAAAGCATAATAAGGACGACTGGGATCGGTGATGCGCTCAGCGGTGGTAATCGCTAATTCCAAACCATCCACGGTTCCGGTTTGGGCTTCACTGCCTGCGGTGGCTAGCACCTGCCAATCATTAATGTCAGCGGCGGGAAAATAGGCCACTGGTAGACGATCCATGAGGTTCGCTAAAGTTTGCCAATCCCGTTCATCAATCAATGTTTCAATGCGATCGGTGAGTTTATCCACCGCCTTGCCAATCAACACCTGCGCTTCTTCGTGGGCATAGCTTTCCTTGGGAATTTTAGACGCATCTTCGATCGCCTTTAACCAATTGTCGATGCCCCCCCGATTAAGAATTTTGTAAGCCGCGTCTAATTTACTGCTTTCTTCCTGGGCAATTTGAATATTACGAATCGCGTCGTTATATTTTGTCGTTGACCAATAACGGTTATCCAGATTGAGCAACCGCACCGCATTACGAAAGGCACTATTCCAGCGGGATTTGCGTAAATCTGCTTCAACTTCTCCGTAAATTTCTTCCCCCTTGCCCCAGAGTTCTTGCCAGGCCGCAATGCGTTCTTCCACTAATGTGTAGGCCTGCACATGGTCAGGGATGCGCTTAGCGCTGGCGATCGCCTCTTCTAGTTTGCCTGCTTGAAAAAATTCTTCCGATAAATCTAAAACTTCCGTTGCCCACTCTTCAATATTGCGGTTTACTTCTGTGGCCAAGGGATGGTTTTTGGGGAGACCAGCCAACAATTCGATCGCCTTCAGCAGACTATCAACAGTCCTTTCCTCCGCCGCCACCTGAGCGCAATAGAGCCGCATCGACGCCGATGCCACTGGCCAAAAAATGCGGGAACATTGGGGACTTTTGGGTAGGGACAACAACCAATTGGTGGAAACAAAACCAATGCCCCCCGACACTACAATCAATAATGCTGCCCAAAATTGTAAAGGGAAACGTTGTGCGGTGTTCCGAAAAGTACGGAGAACTGAGAGGGTATAAGGGTTATTCATCCGGGTTCAAAGCAATAGGAAGAATTACTTAGGGAGTGCGGTTTTGCTGACCAATCTTAACATTACTTTGGATAAAGGTTGGGGGGCGATTTATTGCCATTGCTGGATCACGGCTTGGGCTTGTTTAAATAACTCGGGTTGATCCGGTGGAACCAGGGCGGCAGCGGCGATGGCATCTCTACTATTACCGACTTCGGATCGACCTTTGGCAATGTCCAAAATAATTTCGCTCCATTGGGTAATCTGCCGTTGGGCGTCGGTATATTGGGGCGATTCAGGGGGCACTTTACGTAATTCGGCGATCGCCCGGACAAAAACCGATGCCTGTTGCCAGCGGAGATGGGTTTTTGCAGCCTGCATTTGCACCAAATAGGCCTGATCAATGGGGGAAAGCATCCCAGGGTTCAATGACGGCGATCTCCCCTCGTCCACTCTGACTAGACCCTGCGTCGCCCAGATGATTAGACCACCCAAGCTGAAGATTAGGAGCGCCAGACTCAGCCAGAACCACCCCATGGCGATGGTTGGCGAAGATCGCCACTGTCTGACCACTGCAACTAGCTGTTGACGACTCGATTCCAACCACTCATCCCAGTCATTATCCGTCACCTCCATCTGATTTGGGTCAGGAAAAAGTAATTGGGTACGTATTTGATGATTGCCTGTCAGTGAAATAAGCGAACAGTCATCATTAGCCACCGCCGTTTCCAGTCGATTACGAATAAACGATTCCAATAATTCCACTGTGATGGACTTTTGATAATAGCTCAACGCTTCAATCAATATCGTTGTCAGTTCCCCCGGCTCCCGCCGACTAAAACGGGCAATGACGTTAATCCCCCGTTGTTTCGCCCGTAACAAATTTTCGGAACTAATGGGATTGATACCCGGTTCGGACAAGAGACCATCATCCACAGATACCAAATCCAGTAGTAATAATACACAGGGTGATTGAAACGGTCGAAACGCATAAATAATGTCTCGGAAATTGACCGCTGTTGCCGCTAGGGCCTCAACATCACCGTCAACGGGCAATAGATAATCCTGTCCTGTCCCTTGCCATCCATAACCCTGAAATAAGAAAACGTTAGGGGGTTTCCCTAAACATTTACGAAAATTATTAATGTTCGGACTGAAAAAACGCGGCCCCGCCAGACGGAGCTGATCTGCAAAAATCAAAGAATCCACCGGTGTTGTGGGGCTAAGTTGACTCCATAGTTGGTGTAATGTGACTAAATTCCCCTTTCCAATGGGCAAATAGGGCAAATTTCGGTAGTACTGGTTGATAAAGCTAATAAAACGATAATTTCCCACTGTGCAATCACCTACACAACAGCGTAATATAGAAAGGTTGTCAATTTTTTAGCATCGAGAATTTCCATGGCAGTTCCTAAGAAGAAAACCTCTAAAACGAAGCGAGACCAGCGCCGCGCCCATTGGCGCAAACAAGCTTCCTATGAAGCCCAAAAAGCTCTATCGTTAGGCAAATCAATCCTCACCGGACGCTCCACTTTCCTTTATCCTCCCAATGAAGTAGAAGAGGATGAAGAAGAGTAAGGGAAAAACCTGCGAGGCAAAAACGTGAGGGACGGTGGTTCCCTCATCGCCTAGTCTTAGTTAAGAGAATTAAAAAATACAAAAAAAGTTCCCCAATAGCACTAATAACCGTGACCTTTATTCGCCTTGACTACCCTTGGGTAGATTGTGCTCACTAGCGAAAGCTTTTACGAACATTTTCGGAAAAAACAGCGATAAACGGGTCGATTTAGGTTAAAGCAAGCAATTTCCCGTTCCGTTGGTACAGTTAGCGGGTTGTGGGGTAACCAAGGGGTTGTATGGGTCAAGATAAACTGATTATTCTCCGAAAACCGCTCTTTCATTTCTTGGGCTACGCTCTCCACATCAGACTGTAAAAAGACTTCTCCGTTAGGCACCAAAAATTTGGCGATCGCCGTCACCAATTCCGGTTGAGCAACCCGACGTTTTAGGTGGCGTTGTTTAAACCAAGGGTCAGGAAACTGAATCGTGACCCGTTGCAATGGTTGGGGCAGGGTTGCCAAAAAATGCTCTGGTTCGACGTTAATGTTACCAAACAAAAAATGTAAGTTGTGCAAACCCTGATCCGCCGCTAGTTGATTAGCCTCCAGCACCAATGGTTCACGGATTTCGACCCCTAAAAAATTCCAATCTGGCCATTGGGGCGCTAGGTTTAACAAAAATCGCCCCCGCGCAGAACCGATATCCAAATGCAACGGACGTTGCCGGTCGGCGTAGATCGTCTCCCAATCTGGCACCGCCAACCGTTGACGATATTTATGACTGAGGGGATTAACATGTTGGCGGACACGGACTCTAGCCAAAGGATACTACTCCGATTATGGGGGGAATTCCGTTTATTTTCGCTGATTTGGGATCAAGTTTGGCTTATTCATACCCACCGTCCGGCAGCTAAACTACCGAGTAATATCCCGATCACCCCCAACAGTAAACTACCAAACCCATAAACAAGGCCTTCGCTGATCTGTCCGGTGCGTAGTAACGCTGTCACTTCCAAGGCAAAGGTAGAAAAGGTGGTATAGGAGCCCAAAAATCCCACCACTAATAATAGGCGCAGATCCGGGGACATCTCTCTAGGCGGGGTTGCCAGGGTCACAACAACCCCCATCACAATACACCCCGTAAAGTTAACTAAAAAGGTGGCATAGGGGAAATCATTGCCAAATAGACGGGCAAAAAGAAGGGTGGCATAGTACCGCCCCAAGGCCCCAGGAATCGCTCCCAAGCTAATGGCAATCGGCGATCGCCACACCGGAGGAATTTCCAGCAACCCGTTTAATAAGTTAGTCATAAAGCCAAAATGACTGATTGATTGATGCTCCCCATTTTGCCATTGAATTTCCTGAAGCCATCCAACTGCTCCAAC
>JBJOGT010000205.1:0-3743 GCA_046048115.1 Cyanobacteriota bacterium
CCCTGGGCACGATGCGGGGATTAGGGGATAAAACCTGTTTCCAGGCAACCGTTGAAACGGCGCTAACGATGGGCATTAACCACCTTGAAACAGCTCCAGCCTACGGCAACAGTGAAATATATTTGGGGAAAATCTTACCAACCGTCCCCCGGTCTGAGTTTTATTTGACCAGTAAATTTTGTCCCAGTCCCGATCCTCAGGTATTTATCCAAGGTCTCACTAATTCTCTGCGACGGTTACAAGTAGATTACTTAGATTGTTTAGCCATCCACGGCATTAATACCCTTGAGCATTGGCAATGGGTACAGGCTTTGTATCCAGTGCTAGAACAGGTTAAAAATCAGGGATTAATTCGTCATTTGGGGTTTTCCACCCACGCCACGCTGCCCTTGGTAATGGAGATTATTGCCTCAGGCAAATTTGAATTCGTCAATCTGCACTATTACTGGTTTAATCAACACCTTGCCCCGGCGATCGCCCTTGCGGCGGCTCAGGATATGGGCATTTTCATTATTTCCCCGGCGGATAAGGGAGGACAACTGCATACACCACCGCACAAGTTGCGGGCATTATGCCAACCCCTCACGCCCTTGGGGTTAAACTATCGTTTTTTACTGAGCGATCGCCGCATTACCACATTAAGTCTAGGGGCAGCAAATCCAGAGGAATTAAAAGAACCATTGGCTTATGGCGACCGCCTAGAACCCTTGAGCCAGGAAGAGCAAGCCATTTTTCAGCGCTTAATTGACCACCAAACCGCAACTCTTGGAAGCCAAACCTGTCATCAGTGTTATGCCTGTTTGCCCTGTCCTGAAGGGATCAACATTCCCGAAATTCTTCGACTCCGTAATTTGGCGATCGCCTTCGATATGACTGCCTTTGGGCAATATCGTTATCGGATGTTAGAAAATGCTGGTCATTGGTTTCCCGGTAAACGGGGCGATCGTTGTACAGATTGTGGCGATTGTTTACCCCACTGTCCCCATCACCTGCCGATTCCCGATCTGTTAAGGGATACCCATCAACGCTTACAGGGCAAAGACCGGCGTCGCCTATGGCAAGATTAGCGGTTGCAAATCTAAATTTTTGTCCTAGCATGGCGATGTGATATCGTTTCCCTGCCCATGTTTACTTGGAATCCTACGACTTTTCAACGGTTGATTTTCCCCAATCCCCCCGCCCAATCCCCCCGGTGGTCAATCATGGCGATCTGTTTAAGCATGGGTTTATTCTGGCCGTTATTGACAGCACCCCCCGTCCGGGCTTCCTCCGTCTCCCCCTTACCCTGTGGGCGGCAATCTACCACCAATACGTTCTCATTTCAGTCCCGTCACCCTTTCTCCCAAACACACACCCCCCGCCCAGATAGCATTGAACTATGGTGGGCAAAAGAACAATTAGACGTACTTGAAACAGGACTAATTAAAAACTGGTTTGCTATGCCCGATGCCCAGCGAATCGATATTATCGTTGATCATCAAGGTTGGACAAAGCTAAATTATTTAGAACGCTATCGACTGGTGCAACAATTTGCCACCGTTGCCCGTGAGCATCGTTACAACCTCCGCATTGCTAACCAAGACAATCAATGTTTAGTTGCTTACTGGTGCGATTTTGAACAAACCCCCTACCAATGCAAAATGAATTTTGCCGCAGCGGCTGAAGGTAATCTGCCGGTTTACCAATTCCAACGTGGGGACTTTCAGTTCCAATCTCCATCGCTGACCACGGAACCTTAATTGCCCCAGATCGAGATCGGTTTATTTGAACTGATTGCCTATCGGATAGTTCCGATCCCAGAATCAACAACATAGTTCGGTGCTTGCTAAGCCATTGCGAATTGCCCCATCTTCCAAGAAAAGAGGATTTTAAAACCCTGACACATTAATGTTTTTAGTCTCAACGTTGATGTTTGGTCGTAGCTGATAAGACCGATATCTATTGACTTCTGTGTCATCCTAAAGGATTGTTTTTAGTCCGCAAAGATATATTTCCGCAGATCATTCGGATCAGGTTCTGGACTCGCTTCAGCAAAGGCAAGAGCATCATCAATCACTCCTTGGATCCGTTTCTCGATCGCCTTCAACTCATCGGATTGGGCCAGATCATGCTCCGTTAAATAGGCTGCGAACTTCTTAATTGGATCCCGGGCTGTCCAGAATTGCTTCTCTTCCGGCGATCGTAATTCGTCGGGATCAGCCAAGGAATGACCCCGGAAACGGTAGGTCAAGGCCTCAATTAACGTCGGTCCTTCCCCAGCCCGGGCCCGGGCGACGGCTTCCTTAGCGACCTTATGCACTGCAACGACGTCCATACCGTCTACTTCAACCCCCGCCATATTAAACACACTGGCTTTTTTGTAAATTTCCGGTTGGGAAGTGGCCCGCTCATGGGCCATGCCGATCGCCCATTTATTATTTTCTACCACAAAAATAATTGGCAATTTCCACAGGGCTGCCATATTTAAACATTCAAAAAATTGACCATTGTTACAGGTACCATCCCCAAAAAAACAAGCGGTAACTTGGTCATAGCGATCATCTTTAAAAACCTCTCGACGATACTTACTTTGGAATGCCGCCCCTAGGGCCACGGGAATGCCTTCGCCGATAAAAGCAAACCCCCCCAACAGGTTATGGGCTGAGGAAAAGAGGTGCATTGACCCTCCCCGACCCCGACTACACCCCGTCTCCTTCCCAAATAATTCCGCCATTACCTCCCTAGCGGGAACTCCAGCACTCAGGGCATGGACATGATCCCGATAAGTACTGCACACATAATCTTCGTCTTGGCGCATGGCCTTAATCACCCCAGAAGATACTGCTTCTTGACCATTGTAAAGATGAACAAAACCAAACATTTTGCCGCGATAATACATCTCCGCGCACTTATCTTCAAAAAAGCGCCCGAGAACCATATCTTCATAGAGGGTCAACCCGGTGTCACGATCTAAGGAGACTTCCGACGTGTTTAACTCAGGCAAAATGCGTTCTGAAACCATAGTACAAGTTGCGGTGGTTTAAATGAATAAGGCTTTCTTTCCCGCTATTGTCCCCCAACAGGCTCAACATTCGGCCTTTCTCTTGGTATAAAATTGAGAATAACAGTCAAGACAGTTGGGCTAGCAGGGTAAACTTAAGTTCAATTCTAAGCTAAGTCGGTCGGCAAAGCCCAACTAACGGCTTAAATAAACCACCAAGATGACGTAATGACGATGAATAAGTCCGGCGAGGACAAAATCTAGGATTTATTGTGTTGTATTATCAATGGCGTCCTGAAGACCGGTCTTCTTTCAGCCCCCAAACCTAGACAGTTGAAATAAACTATTAATTCAATCTGTATATCCAGCGTGCGCTATGGTACCAAGTTGTTGGGCGTGGTGCGCTATCGTGCTTAAACACCCCCTTTGGCAAAGACTGTTGTTACTCCCTTAAGTTCATTGATGATTATTTAATTAGTGAAATCTGGATCACAAAAAGGCAACCGCATAGTATGGTATTAGCCTCTAATTACTTACCCGATTTTACCTGTCTACCCTGTCAAGGCCTTCTCCGGTGCTTATCCCCCTCGACCTCTACCGCATTTTAGGTATTCCTCAACAAACGACTGAGGAATTGATTGAGCAGGCCTATCAAGACCGGGTGGCCCAATTACCCCGCCGTGAATTTAGTGATGAAGCGATCGCCGTTCGGAATGAATTATTGGCGATCGCCTACGAAGAATTAAGGGATCCAGACGGGCGG
>JBJOGT010000206.1:0-3037 GCA_046048115.1 Cyanobacteriota bacterium
TCAGTATAGTTATAAGCCCGGACGATGGTTTGATACCAAATTAACAATCCTTCCCTGAGGCGATCAAGATCCCCAAACAAAATAGCCGTAATCGAACACCGAAATACATTAGTCATATCCCGCCGACAAATTTCCGTCACGTCTCGATCGCCCATGTGGAAAGTATCTTGGCGTAGACCCCGTTTTTGGGCTTCCCAACGGTGGATAATTTGTTCTTCCTGATCCCGGACTTTTTCATAGGCACTAACACGGGTTTCCGCCGTATCGAGAAAATCCTGTAAAAATTGCAATTCTTGATCCGACGCATAACGCCCATCGGCATCAATACTTAGACGGGTTAGCTGCTTAAACATGAACGACGATCCTCATGAGAAAAAACAATAGTTCAACCAAGGGCAATGGGAACAGAAAATTTACCGTAACCAACAAACCCCCGTAATTTACTGATCAATGTCCTGGGCAATCTTAATCTTGGCCTCTTTGAGCTGGTCTTCGAGTTGGGAAATCATCGAACGGGTAATCAACTTACCTTTTTCGACTAGGACGCTACCATCCCGGGGGTTCAAGATGTTGTCCTCCGCCCGACGGCCAATCAGTTCTTCGATATCCTCGATTTCACTGACGTACATCCCGGCCGGTAGCTCAACTACAACCCCTTCATCAATGACCCGGGCCTGGCAGGCCAAGCGCGAGCGAGCATTGTGGGTGGTAATTACCTCCAACGTCCGCTGTTCCCGACGGTTCAAGGGGGACAGCCCTTCCATTCCTTCCGTCACGTACACATGACAGGTGGCACACATCCCCCG
This sequence comes from Cyanobacteriota bacterium, assembly GCA_046048115.1. GTDB lineage: Bacteria > Cyanobacteriota > Cyanobacteriia > Cyanobacteriales > Microcystaceae > Synechocystis. The sequence goes on from JBJOGT010000206.1 coordinate 807, forward strand.
ACCCCCACACTCTTTCATGATCCGCAAATCTTGGCTGAGCAGCCCAGAAAGCAAATTGTCGTTGGTTTCAATGGCAACTTTTAAATTAATGGGGTCGAGTTTAATGGTTTTAGCCACAACGGTCTCCTTAGATTCAGTTAATAAACGGCACTCATGTTACTTGAGCATTCCCTAGATTAACCCTGTTGGCGACACAACAATTCCATAATGGTGGCGTGGTCGTGGCCTTCGGTTAACCAAGCGGAGACGGGTTTAAGCCGCTCTTTGAGTCCCAAAATAAAGGTGTTTTTATCAGCCCCCAGGGATTCACAGGTGGTTTGTTCACAGTGGAGATCTTCCCCGGTTAATTGGGAGAAAAAGGCCGTCAAGATACCTGCTTCCAAAAATCCCATCGGTCGTTTACCCTGGGGGGCGCAGGCGATAAAGGCGGAATTAATCACATCGGCGACAATAAACCCATTTTGGTAATATTTGAGGTCGATGTCCACCAGCCCATAGCCATGGGATTTCCAGCATTGCTTGAAGGTTTGCAAAAACTGCACCATTTCCATTTGTTGAACCGGCTTACCGTAATATTCGGCCAGTTCGTCAGCAAAGCGTTTGTAAAAAGCTGTGCCCCAGGTTTTGCCACAGGCCGTTAGGGCAACTCCGGCCCCTATCCCCAATTCGGAGTCTAAGGCAGTGAATAAGCCTTTAAGTAGGGTATCGGGCAGGGCAATTAGCCGAGCACCACTACGGTTTTCTAGTAGGCCAAATTCGTTATCCCCTTGTAGATAGACATCCGGGGCAAAGTAATTGCCTTTGGGGGGAGTGGATTCGATCAAGGCATTAACATCAATCATGCTTATTCTCCTAGGATCATGACTTCTTCTTCAGCCTGGACAACTGGGGCTTTACCCAGGACAGTTTGCTCCGCTTGTTCCAAGAAAGGATGGAGCAGTTTGAATTGCTCGGCGGGGAGCATTCCTGCTAGGGTTTGGTTAAGTAGCTCGGCGATGCGGGTTTCGATCGCCGCTAAATCATGGGCTTGTACTAGGGCTTCCAGCCATTCCAGCAACCGATATTGGAGATATTCCGGGTTACTCAGGAGCATGGCCATGGAAGAATAGCGCAGAATGCTGATCCAGTGCAGGAGAGCCTGCTGGAGTTGGGCCACGGGGGAATCGCTAAATTCCATCTCTACTTGATCGGCGATCGCCTGAAAAATCACCGTTTCGTTATCCCGGAGGGTACGGTAAGCATTGAGACGCTCTTGCATTAACCCCAAATGCTTACGAAAGGAAATAATTTCTAAGGGATGGAGATAGTGGTCTTCCGCTCGGTGAAAGAGCCGTTCAAAATCTTTTTGCATGGTTTTGCATCCTTAAAATAACTCGGAAAGATCGGACAGTCCGATGTTGGGACCGGATTTGGCGATCGGTGGATCACTGGATTTGACCGAGGAAGTCACCACCGGCGCTTTGGCAATGCCCGTTCCCTGCCAATTAATCCCCCGACAAAAATCCTTAACCGAGGCGGTAATTGATAGCGCTGGGGGCGGGTAATTAGGGCGTTGCAGCTCAGGAATTGCGGTTTCTAAGCTTTGCCGTTGTCCGTGCCAGTTCCCTTGGGCAAAGAAATTCGCCACGGACAAACATAACAAAGACGGCAAATCGTTCAAACTTTCTTCAGAAACCGAAGACTCCAGTACGGGAGCAGCACCGTGCCAGTTATAACCCTGGAAAAAATCCCCAACGCTCACCGTGGCCCATTGAGCTTGGTTCATCATTTTAGGTATTCCCCTTTAACAAGTTTGGTTTCAATATCTTTGGCATTGGCCCCTTCGTTTTGCCAGAAGGTGGCGGCATCAATGCGGTCTTGCTTACCAATCAGGAATTTACAATAGGTCTCTCCCATGGCATAGCACTGAATTTCAATGCAATTGAGGGATTTTTTGACCAAGCGGCTAAAGAAACCGGCTAATAGCCCCGCATAAATATGACAAACGGGCTTGCCCACATCCCCTAACGTCCGGGCCACCGCTGAGTCATAAATATCAACAAACAAAAAGCCGTTTTTCTGTTCACTCAAATCGATTGCCCAGTTGCCCCACCCTTGGGCAGTAAAGGGCCACCACCAACCTTCAAGGACATAGTTCAAATTCAATTCATTTAAGGAACTGGTATAGCCAAATTCGGTTAGAAACCATTTATTAAAAAATTCGGCATCATAATGGCCCCATTCTTTACCGA
>JBJOGT010000207.1:0-4808 GCA_046048115.1 Cyanobacteriota bacterium
TTTTTTGTACATTCACTATTTATCTGTCACCGTTAACAAATTAGATGTCCTGTTAACAGGCTAAATGTCGCACTGTCGTGACTGAGTGTTGTATTAACAGCTTGGGTGTCGCTTTTCCATACAGAGCGTCAGTAAGATATCAATTAGGGCCACATTAACAATGTCTTCCCTGTCTATGCCAACTCCTACAATTAGGTGCTCACTCCCCTGGTAGAGGCGGCGTTGAAGACATTGGCGAAAGTATTGAAAAAAGAGGCAGCTTTCACACTCCCTCTTTATTACACAACCTTAAAAATTAGCGATTAAGCGACCCATTTAGGCAAGCGCCAAGACTGCTTTGGGGGCCATTTTGTAACGTTTTGTTATCTACTAGCTGAGGGACGCACCACTCCGGTCATAGGTTTCCCGGAAGTTAGATTGGGGCTTCCCTTGGATGGTTGTCCAAAAATCATTTTCTACTTCCACGCCGATTTCCGCCGCTGCACGGGATAACATTGACTGTTGACGATTTTTCACAAATTGGTGATGACGGATCATCAACGCTCTGGCTTGCTGTTGGGTAGACATAGTCAATTCCTCTCGGTTCGATGATTGCTTTCAAAATTAATGTGATGCTTGGATCACCCTCTGTAATAGTTATAGCACAATATTCTGTAGCAAAATATACATAAACAAAATTTTACGTCAAGATTTGCTGATCATCAGTTCAAGGATGATGGGTAGGGTGATTAAGGCAAAGAGGGTTGTGGCAACGACGCTGCGGGAGACTTTAGCCGCATCTCCCCCAAATTCTGTGGCCAGGACAACGGCGTTAATGGCGACGGGCATGGCGCTCTGCAACACAACCACCTGTAAGTCTAGGCCCGAGAGGTGCAACAGCCGAGCCACGAGAAATGCGATCGCCGGGGCAATCAATAAACGCAGGGGTAAAATGCTGAGTTCAAAGGGTTGGAGGGCTAAACGGGTACGGCTGAGTTGGATACCTAGGAGCAATAGACACAGCACAATGGAGGTCTGGCCTAGTTGATGGAGCGTGGTTTCTAGGTTGTTGGGCAGCTTGATCTGGAGGAATTTGAGGCTAATACCCCCGGCGATCGCCCAGGTAAGGGGCAATTGGAGGGTTGTTTGGAGAAATTGTTTTAAACGTTGACCCCAAGATCCTGTCTGTTGATCGCTGGTTAGGAGGGGCGGCATGATGCCAAATAGCAAAATTGAAGAACCAATGAGATAAATAACGGCTCGTTCTAGTCCCTTTTCCCCTAACGAAAAGGCAACCAACGGTAGGCCAATATTGCCATTGTTAGGGAGCATGACCGCTAACAAGACGCTTTTATGGATTGGTGTTGACAGGGGGTGTAGACGGTTACTCAGCCACACTAGACCATAGAGTAAGGTGCTGGTAATGGTAAAAACCCCAAGGATGGCGATCGCCTTGTCCAAAGCCATTTCGGTTTTGTAGAGACTATCCACCACCAAGGCTGGGGCCAAAATATAAATGACTAACTGGGACAGGGTTCGTTGATCAGGATTTAGTGCACGTCCGGCGATGATGCCCAGGATGACAATGATGGCGACAGCAACAATGGCTGGAAGAATGGCGATCATCGCACAAATTGATGGATAGCGGTGGCTGTTTGTTCTGCCTGTTCTAAATGGGGCACATGGCCACAGTGATCAATCCAAACGAGTTGATTATTGGGCAACAGTTGGGCAAATTGACCAGCGGCTTTGGTTCCTAAAATTTTGTCCTGTTTTCCCCAGATGACTAAACTCGGCAGGGTTAACTGGGGTAACTGGGCCCGAAAGGAACCGTAGCCGCCACTTTTGGTAAAAGCAATTAGTCCATCACTCCAACCGGGACATTGCAAATGCAAACCGGCACAGATCCGGGCGTCGGCACTGGCAAACCGTTGGTCGTAATAGGCGGTTTTACTGATATTTTGTCGCACCTTCGGACTGGCTAAAAAACGGGTCAACCAGCGATCCACCGGAGGAAACATCAGGCGACTGGCAAAGGGTTGACTGGCTAATCCCGCACTGTCGATCAAAATCAGTTTTTCTACCCGATCCGGGAAACTCAGGCAAAAATCTAATGCCGCCGCTCCTCCCATGGAAACGCCCACCAACACCATCGGTTTTTGAATCACCGTCTGCCAAAAGTGATCTAAATGACACTTGATATTGACCGGGGTGGGGGGAAATTGGGGATGGCGTTCGCTAAAACCAAACCCCAACAGATCCACGGCGATCGCCCGGTAGTGTGGGCTTAACAGTGGTAATAAACGTCGAAATTCCAACAGAGAACTGTCAAAGCCATGGAGTAGTAATAGGGGAGTGCCTTGGCCCTGGTCAAGATAACTAGTCGTGACCGTAATGCCCGGTTGGTCGGACTCAACGGTAATCAATAAATCTTGGCGTTGGATCTGTTGCCAACAGGCGATCGATGTTGCTTCTGTAAACGGTGGCAGGGCCGGAATCTCAAGGAGGGTCATGACTCTAACAAAGAACTATTGCCACCAATCATAATCTGACGGGATTCTACTGATTGGCGATCTCCCCAAGATTAAACAAAAATGGAACAGCCGAGCCTTTCCCCTGCCCCATTACCAAAACCTTGGGCATGGGTGCTCCGCCTTCGCGCCAAGCTTCGATCGCCTCTTTCTGTAGAACTAATTCCCCCCCTTGGGCTTTAAGGGTTTCCGCTAACAAGCGTTGGGCTTCCGCTTTTCCCTTAGCACGATTAATATCGGCTTGGGCTTGTTGTTCAGCCTCTTGAGCTACATAAACCGCCCGTTGCGCCCGTTGTTCCGCAATTTGTTTTTCTTCCACCGCTTTAGCAAACTCTGGGGAAAAGGCCAGATCCACCACGCTGGTATCAAGGACGATAATACCGTATTTTTCCAGACGGGAATTGAGGGCATTGTCAAAATCATCTTTTAACTCACTACGTTTGGTAATGGCTTCTTCTACGGTGCGACGGGCGGCAGCAATTTTGAAGGATTCCTGGGTTTGGGGAGCAATGATTTTCGCCACAATGTTCTGTAATGTGCCTTGGGTGCGGCGGATGGTGACAACTTCGGTGGGATCGAGGCGGAAATTAATGGCAAAACTGGCGGATAGGTCCTGTAAATCCTTGGTAGAGCTTTGGGCAGGCACTTCAAATTTTTGGACGGTGACATCGTAGATATCGACGGAGGAGACCAACGGCGGCTTGAAGTGAATTCCTTCTAACAATGGTCCGTCCTGGGCTTTTCCTAGAACGCTTAGCACCCCTGCTTGCCCCGGATTAATGACGACAAAAGCATTAAGGCTCAGCAGCACGAGGAGGGCGGCAAGGATTCCCCCCACAATCGGTTGCCAACCATCTAGGGATTGTTTACGCATGGTTTCTCCGTTGATGATAAATAAAAACTAAACCCTTCAACCCTTACCATCTTATGGCGATCGTTGAAATTCCTGGGGAATGTTGCCAATTCGTTGTAGTAACAATTCCGGTTGGAGGGGTTTGATCAAATAGTCATCAATGCCTTGTCGGGATAAGGCTTGCCATTCCTGGGAAGACAGGGATTCACTCAATAAAAAGACCGTTGTTTTATGAATGCGGTGGGACTGTTTAATGGCGCTACTGACTGCGGTGACATCTTCAAAATCCCGGTCAATAATTACCAAGCCCGGCTGTAGTAGTTCTACTTGTTTCAGGGCATTACTGGTATCAATCAACCAGATAACTTGATAATTTGCTACGGTTAGTAGTTCACAAATAAGGGTTGCAATTTCTTCATTTTGTTCAATGACAATGACGCTGGAATTAAACGGCAGCGCTACATCTAAGTTTTCCGCTAATTTATTTTTGGGGGAAATCAGTAAACTTTGTCGGGGAATTACCACGGTAAAAATTGTACCTTGACCCGGGCTGGATTCTACTTCAATGTAGCCCCCATGGAGTTCGACTAATTGTTTAGTTAAGGCCAGACCAATCCCACTGGTTTCATAGAAGTTGGAATAATTATCACCAACGGCTTTAAACGCTTCAAATAAAACCGGTAATTGTTGCTCTGTGATGCCGATTCCCGTATCTTCTACTTGGAAAATGGCCTGGCTATTTTCTTTCCAGATACGTAAAATGACCGTGCCTTCAGAGGGGGTGAATTTGAGGGCATTATTCAACAATTGGGAAAGAATTTGTTCTAGTCGTTCTGGGTCGGCACAAAATTGATCCTGCCCCACATTGATTTGATAATCCAATTGCAAGTTAATGGCGTGGTTATTGGCGATCGCCCCAATGGAATGGATCACCGTTTGGGCCAAGGTATGGAGGGAAAAGGTTTCACAGTTGAGGGCTGTTTGACCTGATTCTAATTTGGAAAGTTCAATGATGCCATTGATTTGTTCTAGCAAGCGTTTACCGCTGTCTTGAATGGAAAGTAGATATTGGTGCTTTCTTTCCGCAGAGAGGGAATCAGGATGATCAAACCAATGGAGTAAGGTTCCTGATAAACCGATAATACTGGTGAGGGGAGTACGGAGTTCGTGGGAAATATTATTAATAAATTGACTTTTTAATAAGTTAGCAGCTTGGGCGCTGAGTAGGGTATCCCGTAACTCTTTAGTCCGCTCAATCACCCGCTTTTCAAAGTTATTTTTCTGGTTTTGTACTTCACTATAGAGTTTAGACTGCACGATCGCCACCGCGAGGTGTTCCCCAATTTGTCCCAGGAAGTTTTTCTCACTATCTAGCCACTGGCGGGGATAATGACATTGATGGGCAATTAATAAGCCCCATAATTTATCTTCCACAATAATCGGCG
>JBJOGT010000208.1:0-10562 GCA_046048115.1 Cyanobacteriota bacterium
ACCCAGCGCCATTCTGACAAAATCGGGGACGGCGACCAAATCTATCACCCTCCCCAAACAAAAAGTGTTATCTGGTAACTGATAACCGTTAACTGTTCCCTGATTTCCGGCGCTTAAATCCAGCACCAAAGGCGATCGCCCCCGTTAGTCATACTAGGCCAGGGGCGATTACAATTTGAATCGGCTTTGAGAGAGATAATTTTACGGAGAAGAGTCTTGTAGTTCTTTTTGGCGAATTACTTGTCTTAAGATCTCATTAATTAAAGCTTTATAACCCTCTTCTCCGGCTTTTAACTTAAAGTAGGCAATTAAATTTTCATCTAAATCAACCGTAATCGATTGTTTGCGGGGGGATGGCTGTAAACCAACCCGAAAAACAGCCTGATCTAAATCCCCTTGGGTTACTTCAGGATATTCATCTCGATCATCAAAGATTTCTAAAGAAGAGAGATTGTTCATTGTTGCTTGCCTCACGCATTGAAATAATACGAATTTCATCATCGGTTTCTGTGTGGACAATAACCACAACCTGAAGCCCCAATAATCCTAATGTTACCCAACGCTGTTCACCATAGTTTTGACGATTATCCTCAAAAGTAAATGTTGGGCCAGCAAACACAGTTTCCACATCGCCAAAGTCAAGGCCATGCTTTTTAAGATTATTTTGTCGCTTCGTTTCGTGCCAGACAAATTTCATACATGCACATTATACAAAAAGGCGATGCAAAATCACTCCTGTTGGTCATACCAGGTCAGGGGCGATCGCCGTAGGGTCTTGATTTGTTGGGGAGTAAAATGTTTACAGTTAAAGTTAAGGGTCACTTGGCTCGAATGATTTTTGGGATTACCCTTCTTTTGTGCAACTGATTCAAAGGATTAACGTAAGATTTTATATCCTTCACATTTATCCTTCATACGCTCATCTTCCAAATTAAATTCGGCACGAACATGATAGTTACGTCCAGGGTGGAAATAGGAACTGTAAAAGAAGCTAAACGGTGCTTTTTCCACAATGCAAACTTTGTCCCCGTCTTTAATTTGTTTAAATAAGTCTTCCTTAACCATAAAATCCGTGGTGGCAAGTTGCTGGTTTAAATCCTGAAAAGAGGGCCAAGTGAAAAATTTGCCAGTTTTATCAACAAAGATAAGGGTAAAAATTAAGGCTACCAAGCCAAAATATTCGGGTTTCAGGGGATTGCGAATAGATTTATGTTCCCTGGCATATTGACAGACTAAATAAGTATTTAAACTGACAAACACAATCATCCAATACATGTAATAGCGCAACTCATAGGACTGGGGCATCCACACCGTTACCCCGGTCATGGCCGCGAGAAAAATTAAAGCGAGTTTGGTTTCTTGACCCCAGAATTTCCAACTCAATACCCCTAATAACACCACATTAAAAATCACATAAGCGCCAAAATAGCCCCCCATGCCAAACCGTTCTTCGTTCCAAGAAATAAAATCCATGGCCAAAGTCCAAGGCCATGGACGGCGCTCGTCAAAGGCGTTAATTTCCAACACCGATCGCCCCCATCGTAACGGCGGTGGTAATTTTCTGATGTTGGGATGCATAAATTCCGGCGAGGATTCAGTGTGATTTAATGCCTGGCCAGCGATGGTGATTTTGACGGGATAAACGGGGTTTTGATAGAGGGCAATATTTTTAATAGGGGTATAGAAAATCAATAAACTCGCCAGGAAACCCAAGCCAAAAACTTTGCCCAATTGAATAAAATTTTCTGATCGCGGCTTCTCTCTTTGCCAATAATGTCTGACAAATAACGGTAGAGAAGTTAACACTAATAGAAAGACAATGGGAACTAATTGCAACTTAATATTCGCCGCTGTAAATGCGCCCACAAACAAAATTAAAATACTTTTCCAATTAAATTCAATCTTCTTTAAATACAGTAAATAAAGGGTAATAATTACCGCACTGATAGCTACATTTCCCGGTAAATCAATGTAACTCCGCGCTGCATGCATGTGCACCATAGGGATGGCTAGCATGGATAAAACGGCGAGATAAAAGGGAATTTTAGGGACTTTAACCAAATAAATAATTAACGCAATTAAGCTAAAGTAAGCAACTAAATTGGTCGCCTCAATGCGTCCCGTAATTTTCCAAAACAGCCCCATTAACCAATTTGCCAGTAGGGGAAAGCCTAATAAACGATTTTCCGTAAAATATTCAAAGGTATATTGTTCCGGGGTCACAATGCCCCACAGTCGGGCGGCAAAGGGGACGTGATACATAAACGCATCACCACCGTAGTTATAATCATTCCAAGCAATTAAAAAAATTGTAATTATCGGCAAAATGGCGATCGCCGTCAGACCATAGCGTATTATCTGTAAACTTCCTTGACCCTTTAAGTTATCCCGAATATCTAATTTTTTTAGAGGATTACGATCATCAAGGGTTTCAATAATGCCTAACCCGCTGGCAACAATCCCTAACAGGAATAAAACAAGGCGTCCTAAGCGCAGATCATCCCCCCGAAAAATATTGTAATAGCCCGCCACCCCTAACATTGCCGCTAAAGCAATTAATCCATTTCCCCAGACAAACAAGAGATTATTTTTAAGATTGGGAAGAATGGGTAAACGATTGATTAATGGCAATCCCCGAAATATCAAAAAACTTGCAAAAAGCAAGCAAACACCAATTGCAAAACTTAATAAGGGAACTAACATTGCGGTTAAGATTTAGAATAAAAAAAGAGTGATTTAAACATTTATCTGGTTTGGGCTTCGACTCCGCTCAGCCCGCTTTAGTCCCAAGGGAATAATTGTCATAACTGATATTTTAAAAATATAGGGCGGCAGGTTGTTGGTCAAAATCGGTAATGCGGGTGATTTTTGCCCCGGCAATGGTTAGGGTTTCATCCTGGGTGCCATGCTGGAATTCAAAATAAAGATTAATTGCCGCTGCTTCGGGTAAATTAATCACCCAATCCCGGTAACTCGAAGCCAATAACTGACTATAGGCGTGATAGCGGAAAATGACTTTATCGTTTACCGTCACCCCACACATCAAATCATTATTTTTGCCCTCTGCCTGGAAATCCATGTCAATTAAGTAACGACCCTTGGGCAAGTTAATTAACTGTTTTAAATGGGCCGATCCATTACTGGTTTGTTGGAAATCTCCGGCGGTTAAACTCACCTGTTTCTCAAAGGTGAAGGGGGGTTTATATAGGGTTTCCGACAGGCGATCGCCGTGGATATAGAGATTATTACGAATATCGACGCCGACGGGATAATCTTCAACGGTTTGAACTTCTTGGTAAGTGTTTAAATCAATGGCAATGTAACCCAAATTCCGCAGAAAATCGAGACAGCGAGTATCTTCCCGTTGGGTTTCTAAAATCAAATGGGGCTTAGCGGTTTTTAAGGTCTTTTCAAAGCCTTGGAGAGCATCAAATTCTGCCCCTTCAATGTCCATTTTTAAAAGATTGGGCACTAAATTGGTGCAACCGACAAAATCATCGAGGGCAATGGTTTTGACTTCGTAGGTAGACCCCGTTCCATGTTCGCTATAAATACTGTCATTGAGATGACTACCGAGGTAAATTTTCACCGTTTCCCCGGAAGTATGATAAACCGCTTGGTGAAAGAGTTGGGTATTGTGGCAACCACTTAAAACCAGATTGCGTTGGGTTTTATCCACAATGCGAGGACTCGCTTCAAAGGCACAGACAACGCCCCGCGGCCCCACTAGACGGGACATTACTGTGGTTAACCCCGCAAAATTTGCTCCCACATCAAACACCACATCCCCAGGTTTACATAAATCCCGTAGCGCAATTTGCACGGTGGGTTCCCAGAGGTTTTCTTGATACCAAGGGGCGATACCGTAGAGGGTAACACTATTTAATTTATCGTCAATACTCAGTTTTTTATCAACTTCAGGGGTCAGGACATCCGCTAGTTTAAATTTAATTTTATCTTTGAGTTTATTTAGCATAGTTATAATTAATTTTGATGGGTTAATTGGGGTTAATTACTAATATCACTAAACCAGAGGAAGGAATGTTGTTCGTGACGATTATCGTTAAAAATTTTATAGAGGGGTAAATGCCGAGGATTGCGCCCCGACGGCCAGTATTGACGATGGGCCTGCTCAATTTGATGCAGGGTTTGGCGACAATTCCAGACTAATTTAACGGGGGCAACTTTTTCCAAACTCGGTAAATAATCGATCGCCCGATAGCACTCTAAGCCTGTTTTAATGCCCGGTAAAAAATTTAACGCAGTTGATTGGGGATTAAGCTGTTGTAAATATTGGGCTAAATTGTAGGCATGATCAAAGTCAGTGCTGGTATGTTGGCAGTAGGATTTACGATAGCCTAAACAGTGATATAAAAGGTTTTCTACTTCTTCAGGCGATCGCCGTTGAAAGGCATATTTGACCCCGGCCAGGGTGCGGTGGAGGTACCAAGCACGGGTATCTTCAATTTCAATGTTGGGACTTTGGGTAGTACGATCTTCGGGGTAATTCCAAAATAGTCCCAGAGTTTTGTCTACGACTTTACTTTTGATAAAGGGCAGTACTCGACTTTTGAATTCCGTATCCCCCGCCCCGCGAAAACTGTCATCGTAATAGCCAAAGCGGTCATGGATGGACTTGCGGTACAATGCTCCCACCCAGGATAAATAACAGGTTTCTAAATAGACTAAATCCTGTTCATAATCCGCGCGGTCATAGGGCATGATGTCATTCACCCAACTGCCCTGAGTATCCACATTGGTGACTAAACTGTGACCGATCGCCCAGTCTAATTCGGGGTCTTTATCTAACTCCTGGGCAAGGATTTCTAAGCAATCCGGCAAAATCGTTTCATCCACCCCTAAAAAGGCTAGATAAGGAGAATGGGCGAGGCTAATGCCCCGATTCCAGGCACTTTGGATGGTTTCCCGTTGGGCAGAACGCACATAGAGCAGGTCATAACCCAACGTTGGCGCAATGGTTTTAAACACACTGTACTCATCCGTTGGGGAGCCACTATCCACCAAAATGACTTCCGCTTCCCCCCGTTTAATCAGGGTTTGATGGCGCAAGGTTTCCAGAAAATATTTGAGTTTTTGCTCGGCTTTATATAACGAGACAATAATGGTGGCGCGGTACTCACTTTTCTGACGGCGATCGTCCCAAATTTCATACTGATCATCGGCGGGATTATGCAAATTATCAAGCCTGGCTTGTTCGATTAACTCAAAACACTTTTCCTGTCGCTGGCTCGCATCTCCCCCATACATGGCATTAACCGCCTGAGCCTCCTTGGGAAACCCCTTTTCTTCTAAAATTTGCAACACTCCCGGCAGATCGCCAAATTTATCTTCCCCCAATGCCCGCAACGCCCGCAATTTATAGGTAGCTGTAATCAACGTATTACCCCGCAATTCCTCCACCCGCGCTAGTTCCCGCCAGAGCCTGACCCGATCCACCCGATAATTAACCCCCAATTTGCCCCGCATTCCCAATAATTCGGATTTGTAGCCTGAGCCAATGCGCCAGAGCATTTCCAGCTTTTTCTCCAATGCCGCATTGGTTTGTTCCGACTGGTTCATCACCTGGCGGTAGCGATTACTCAAAAAAGGAAGTTTCAACGCTTGGGCGTTATAGTCATTGCCCAACACCTGCCGTGCTTTTTCTTTGGTAGTATTTACCGTATTTTTTAAACCGTGATAAACCGGTTTGGCGATCGGTTTTAATTGGGTTTTTAAGGTTTGAATTAAGGGGAATTGTTCCCGTTGTTTTTGCCAATAATTCATTAGCTGGCTATACCAACGGTCAATCTCTGCCTGCACACCAGCATTGCCCGCCGCTTCGACTTGGTAGATTTCCGTAATATTGGGACTATTCGCGGTTAATGACGTACTTTTAACCGCCTCCACTAACTGCTGGCGGTAAACAGAATAGTTTTCCAGAATATTAACTAACGGCTCCAATGCCCGGTAAATATTACTCACCTCAATGTCAACCCAGGGTAAATCAGGGAAATCATCCTTCAATAACCGACAAACCCCGGCCCCATTGGCGATCGCCGTGGGACAACCGGAAAAGAGGGATTCCAGAGCCACTAAATTTAACGTATCGTAACGGGATGGGGTGAAGGTAATACTGTTTTGTTGGAAGCGTTTAAAGAGTTCCGGTTGGGATTGGGCCGGTAATAACTGAATGGATTCCAGCCGGTTGTTGAGCATGGAGCGGATTAAAGTTTCCGAAGAAACCGTTCCCGTATGGTCAAAACTATGGGGGCCAATGATGTTAGCTTGATTAAATTGATGTTGGGGTAACCACCAAGCCAGTTCGATAAAAATATCGGGGCCTTTTCGTTTTTCCGTCCGACCTACAAAGTTTAAATCTGGCAACGTGTGATCATCGGGATTGAAGACTGGCTTGGGCAAATCAAAAAAGTGAAGCGGGTGGTAATAATGACTCGGCGCATTACTCATTCCCTGCCATTCTTCTAGGTAACTACGGCTAATGCCATAGCGTAAATCACAGATTTCATATTGCTTTTGCTCTTGAATTTTTAACGGTAAATTTTCCGCATTATCTTGGAACCAATCTAACCGCAGCGTGGTGGAAATAACGCCATGCATTGACAGAGCTAGTTTTTGATAATTCACCCGATGGTGACGCAATGCCGGGGCTAAAAATAATCCCCATTGATAATAGTCGGGGGTATCTACCACATCAAACTCCATACCCTGTACCAACGCCGCTAAATTACTAGCCTGGACAAATAACGGCTTAGCCCATTGGGGCGGATCAATGTCAAAATACCCTGCTAAATCCTGAATTAAATAGGTTTCCTTAAAGGGGATGCCGTGGGCATTGGCGGGGCGATCGCCGGTGGGGGATTCGTCTTGAATAAAATAGTAAAACTCAATCTGGGGATTTTTGCGGACTAGATTGCGATAGAAGGTTTGCCCACCGCCAACTTTGGCAAAAAAATCAAAATCTGCGATTAATACCTTCATAGGTTGTCCGGGATGGGTCTTAATTGAGTAATGGATAAAACAAAAAACTTAGGAGGCGATCGCCAAACTCTGGCTAAATTCCGTTATGGCATCATACTGATCCGCATAGTTAGCATAGTGAGCTAGGCGATCGCTGTCTAGATCGGGCAAGGATTGACTACTGGATTGGGGTTGATAGCCCGTCTCGGTGAGGTAATAAATGGTTAACGTGCCTCCTAACCAAAGCCATACTTCAGGAACCCCAATGCGTTGATAAATTTCTAAAATATTGATTGATCCACTACTAATAATCACTTCGATTACCAAGTCAGGAATCGATTTTTTAGTGTCAAAATTATAGGATTCATCGGGTTCTTTCCTCGCGCCTTGGCTTTGGGTTCCTAGAGTGGCGCTGCCCCGTTTATAAAACCGAATTTTGTGATGCCGCAGATAGGTTTCTAATAACAAGCCCAAGGTGGATTTGAGATCCTCATGTTCTTGGCTTAGGGTCATAATTTCTAAATTGCCCGCCAAATAACTCAGCCGTACCCCAGCAATGCCCTGAAAAGCCGTTTCCAAAGATTCTAATTGTGCCCAGGTAACACCCGTTATTAGTAACGGCGATGAAGTTGAGGGAGATAATGCAACAGTCATAATGGCAACAGGAGCAGGATAGGGCTAATCGGCATGAATAAGGTCTAAATAGAGTTGATAAAGCTGGCGATAATCATAGGCTTGGGCAAAGGCTTGGGCATTAGTTTCCATCGCCTGATAGTCGGTGGGATGCTGGATAATTTTCTCAATTTCAGCACCATATTGCCCTAAATCATCGTTAATCAAACAATGCACCCCAGACGTTACCGGATACCCCCGAAAGGCGATCGCCGTGCCGAGGATTACCTTACCATACGCCATTGCCTCTAGGGTTTTGACCGACATGCCGGTGCCCGCTTCCAGGGGAATAAGCACCACCGCTGCCCGTTGATACAACATTTGCAGGACGGATTCGGAGACTTTACCCAGGGCATAAAAGTTTCGGGCTTGGGTCGGATCGCAGCAACTGCCCACGGCGATCGCCTCCCAATTTCCGGCATTTTCCCCAGCTAGGGCTTGAATTTTGTCCACGGCTTTAACGTTAGGAGGATGTTGACTGCCTACAAATAAACAAAAGGGTTTTTGCCAGTCCCGTTCAATATCAATTTCCTGCTCTAACGCTTCCCAGGATTCCGCTTGATCCCGCTTCTGCGACGCTTTTACATCAATACCAATGGGAACACAGTGATTATCAATGCCGTAACTCTGAAAAAATTGCTGATCATCGGGGGAAAGGGTAACGACGTGATCCGCCTGTTTTAATCCTTGTAATTCTTCCGTTAACGCAATCTGTGCGAGCAAACTGCCCGGTTTTAATTGCTTTGCTAACACATCATGGGCTGTTAAAATCAATTTCACCCCTTTTTTACGGCACATTGCCCCGGCGATCGCCGCCCAGAAAGGATATTCCAATAAAACCACATCGGCCCAATCAATCACCGTTTCTAACTGTTGTTTAAATTGGGGATCAAAGCGGAGGGAATAGTAGATCCAGGGCAACCAAGTTTTATCTAATTCCGTGGGGGTAATTTGGGAAAATTTTGTGACTAAATCCGGGTATAAACTGAGGGAATCCTGCCAAGCACTGAACGCATTTTGGTAAACGTGATGCACTAACGGAGCCTGGACAAAGCTTGGTTGATAGTAGCAATAATTAATCTGATGTTGCCAATTAGCTTGGCGATCGCCCAAGGAAAAAACCGTTAAATTAACACCCTTTTCTTGGAGAAAATCAATGACCTGCCCTGTCCGTTGACTGGCTCCACTGCGTCGTTCTTGAATGTCTCCCCACGGATATAAGACTGCCACCCTAGGGCTGGGTTTAACTGATTGTATTGGTAAGGCTTTATCCCCTAACCAGTGTTGGCTAATTATTTGTAATTGTTGATAAAATTCTGCCCGTTCCTGGGGTTTAGTTAATTTAGAACATTGTAAAGCTTGGGATAAACTAATAACCGTTGATTTCCCTAAAATTTCCTGTAACTTCTCAGCAAAATGTTGATAGGGGGTAATAATCACTTGGGCGGAGTTTAAAACATCAATTTCCGCTGCTAATTGTGCTTGATCCGGTTCTTGTTTTTGGCTTAATGCTACTTGATGGCTGGCAAATGTTTCGATGCCAATGGCTTTCGGTAAGGTTGATGCGGGTAATTTGTCTAGCCAAGCTTGATAAAGGTGTTGACTTAAATAAACAGTGTCAATCAGTTTAGCGTCAATTAATTGGGCAACGGCTATTGGGAGATAGCTGGTGCTTAATAATTGATAATGGGTCTGCCAATTTTTGGGCAATTCAGTTAAATCTTCTGGGGGCGACATCGGGGCCACTGACCAAACTTGCTCTATATCTAAGGCTTTCAACTTTGTTGTAATGTTCCTCGCAATGTTCCCTTGATCACTAAAATCTTTCCCGCCATTACTGTGATCCAGTAACAAATAAACTCGATAACCCTGCTGGGCCCAAAACCGTAACATTTCCCATAACGACGGTGAACTAGGGCTAGCTTTATCTAGTTGTTCTAAGGACACCATTGCCAATATTCCCGGTGACAACTTCGTGTTAACGCAATCATTCCCAAATGGTTTCGTTAAAGCGTCAATAAACCGATCCGGCGATTGTTGGGTTTTCCACTGGGGTGCAAATTCCTGAGCGGCGATCGCCAGTTGATCTAAATTTTTTAACGTTTCAATAACAGTCTGGGGTAAATCTGTTGGATCTTGATAAATCCCGGCGCGACTAGAATCAACCTGTTTCGCCAACCAGCTATGTGCCGGAACCACCACCGGTTTACCCGCCGCTAACGCTTCCGTTAATACCCCTGATGTGCGTTGATAATTGACCGGATCGTAGGGCAATATCACCAAATCCGCCGACACTAATAATTGATAATAATTCTCTGGGGTCATGGCTTGATCAATCAATGTGACCCGTTGATTTGGATATTGAGAAAGCCTCAATTTTGCTTCTAAAACCGGCCCTTCCAAACCGTTAACGGTGTAATTCGACTGAATAAAAAACCGCACTTTTCCCGTAGCTAAATAATCCGGCCACAACGCTTCCACTACGTTGGGTAAATGTTGATAGCCTTTTTCAGCGCGAGCATCCCCTAAATAGACTAAATTTAAAACGCCATCGGTTTTGGATAACGGTGTAATGGTTAATTTTTCTTGGCGGAAGGGAATGGGAACTTGCTGAAACTGGATAGGACTGAGGGCATTATGGTTTTTAACTAACGTTGGTGTATCGGTATAAAAACAAATTTTGTTGGGCCATAGTCCCC
Organism: Cyanobacteriota bacterium; assembly: GCA_046048115.1. Taxonomy (GTDB): domain Bacteria; phylum Cyanobacteriota; class Cyanobacteriia; order Cyanobacteriales; family Microcystaceae; genus Synechocystis. The sequence continues at coordinate 10,350 of JBJOGT010000208.1, forward strand.
GTTGATAAATAATTTTTAAACAATCTTTTAACTGTAAACCTTGATCAGGATTCACCAACGGATCTTCCGTGTCCCGTCGCATGAGTAAATGAAACGTCGGACAAGGGCGATCGCCAAAATGCGTTAAGTAATCACTGAGAGCAGTAACTTGGGCAATGCCAATGGTATGGATTAAAACTTGATCTGATTGGTTAACCCTAAATCGGTGATAAT
>JBJOGT010000209.1:0-4556 GCA_046048115.1 Cyanobacteriota bacterium
CCGTTATAACTATCCAAGCACCTATCAGGGGGTCTATCCGGTTAAATGCAATCAGCAACGCCATTTGGTGGAAGCCTTGGTAAAATTTGGTCATCCGTCACAGTTTGGGTTAGAGGCGGGATCCAAACCGGAGTTAATGATTGCCCTGGCCACCCTACCGCCGCCGTTAGACCGCCAGGATAAGTATGCCAAGCCATTAATTATTTGTAATGGGTATAAAGACCGAGATTATCTAGAAACCGCCCTGCTAGCTAAACGATTGGGGCATCGACCCGTGATTGTAATCGAGCAACTACGGGAATTGGATTGGGTACTCCATACGGCGGAGCAATTAAATATTAAACCCATGTTGGGGGTCAGGGCGAAATTAAGTTGTCAATCCCCTAGATCATCCCAAAGTTCTTCCCAAAAAGGCGATCGGGCCAAACTGGGATTAAGCGTTCCTGAAATTTTAACCATGGTCAATCGCTTAGCCGACGGTGACGCCAAAGGCACGGCCAATGCCGCCCGCCTTGATTCCCTCAAAATGTTGACCTTTCATTTGGGGACACAAATTTCTGATATTGCGGTGATCAAAGAAGCAATGCGAGAAGCCAGCCAACTCTATGTGGAATTAGTAAAGTTAGGGGCAAAGTTGCGCTACCTCAATGTGGGGGGCGGTTTAGCAGTGGATTATGACGGCTCAAAAACCAATTTTCCCGCTTCTAAAAATTACAATATGCAGAATTATGCCAACGATATTGTGGCCGCCATTCAAGACGCCTGCGAGCAGGCAAAGGTTGCGCCGCCGATTTTAATTAGTGAAAGTGGTCGCGCCATTATGGCCCATCAATCGGTGTTAATTTTTGACGTTTTAGGTAGCAATGAAACCGGTTTTAGCGATCCCAGTTCCCCCGCCGATGACGCCCATCCCTTGGTGAAAAATTTGTGGGAATGTTTGCAATCGATTACCCCCGCCCAGTATCAAGAGCCCTACCATGATGCGGTGCAACTCAAAGCTGAAGCCAGCAGCTTATTCAATTTTGGTTATTTAAGCTTGGCTGAACGGGCCCAAGCAGAGCAAATTCATTGGGCCTGTTGTCGTAAAATCTTTGAAATCACCCGTCAACTAGACTATATTCCCGAAGATTTTCAGGCATTGGATAAGGTGATGACTGCAATTTATTATGTCAATTTGTCTGTTTTTCAATCGGCACCGGAATCCTGGTCTTTAGAGCAACTTTTTCCCATTTTACCCATTCATCGTCTCAATGAAGAACCTGAACAACGGGTAATTTTAGCGGATTTAACCTGTGATAGTGATGGCAAAATTGATCGTTTTATTGATTTATGGGATGTTAAGCCCTACTTAGAGGTTCATCCCTTAAGCAGTTCTGATTCTCCTTATTATCTCGGTATGTTTTTAGTGGGAGCCTATCAGGAAATCATGGGAAATTTACATAATCTATTTGGGGATATTAATGTCGTTCATATTGCCACCACTCCCAATGGTTATCAAATTGAGTCGGTGGTGAAGGGAGACACAATGACAGAGGTATTAAGTTATGTACAGTATGATTCAGAAGATTTATTAGAAGGGTTGCGACGCCATTCGGAATTGGCGTTAATGAATGGGCAAATTACCCTGGAAGAATCACGGCGTTTACTAGAAGAATATGAGCAAAGTTTACGGGGTTACACCTATTTGGTGGGGGATAAAATGGGGTCTTAGAATTTATTAGGTTTTTGGGACTTTTGCTAATTTGATAAGGATAACTATTTTGACAAAATTAATGATGTGCCATGATTCGTCTGAGTGAACTTAAATTACCCCTTGATCATCCTGAGGATGCAATTGAGACTGCTATTCTGGAAAAATTGGCGATCGCCGCTCCAGAGTTAATCCATTACACCATTTTTAAACGGAGTTATGATGCCCGTCACAAGGGCAATATTTTACTGGTTTATATTGTGGATGTTGAAGTTACCACCGAAGCTAAATTATTAAAAAAATTCCACAAAGATCCCCATGTCATCCCAACGCCGGCCATGGCCTATCAGTTTGTGGCCCAAGCGTCAAAGACAACCACAGAAAGACCCATTATCATTGGCACTGGCCCCTGTGGGATGTTTGCCGGTTTATTATTAGCCCAGATGGGATTTCGACCGATTATTTTTGAACGGGGAAAATCTGTCCGTGATCGCAGTCAGGATACCTTTCGTTTTTGGTTAAAAAAACAGCTTAATCCTGAATCGAATGTGCAATTTGGAGAAGGGGGAGCAGGCACCTTTTCCGATGGTAAACTCTATAGTCAAGTGCGCGATCGCCATCATTATGGCCGTAAAGTTTTAACGGAATTTGTCAATGCGGGGGCATCCCCAGAAATTTTATACATTAACAAACCCCACATTGGCACCTATCGTTTGGTTAAAATTGTGCAAAATTTCCGCGCCCAGATTGAAGCCTTAGGGGGAGAAATTCACTTTCAAAATCGGGTGACGGATTTAGACATTGATCAGGGTCAGATACGGGGAATCATATTAGAAAATGGTCAAACGATTGCGGCCAATCATGTTATTCTCGCCGTGGGTCATAGCGCCCGAGATACCTTCCAAATGTTGCATGACCGGGGGATTTACCTAGAAGCCAAACCCTTTTCCATTGGTTTTCGCATTGAGCATCCCCAATCCCTCATTGATCATTGTCGTTATGGCGATCAAGCTGGCCATCCCCGCCTAGGGACAGCGGACTATAAATTGGTTCATCATTGCCAAAACGGGCGATCAGTTTACAGTTTTTGTATGTGTCCGGGGGGCAAAGTGGTGGCGGCGGCGTCGGAACCGGGTCGATTGGTCACCAACGGCATGAGTGAATATGCCCGCAATGAGTCCAATGCTAATAGCGCCATCGTGGTGGGCATTACCCCAGAGGTGGATTATCCCGATGGCCCCTTGGCTGGCGTCGTCCTGCAACGGCAATTAGAACAACAGGCGTTTATGTTAGGGGGGAGCACCTACGAAGCCCCCGCCCAATTGTTAGGAGACTTTCTCGGCGATCGCCCCTCGACTCACCTGGGTCAGGTGTTACCTTCCTATAAACCTGGGGTTAAACTCACCAATCTCGGCGAAAGTTTACCGGACTATGCGATCGCCGCCATTCGAGAAGCCATTCCGGCCTTTGACAAACAAATTAAGGGATTTGCCATGGCCGATGGGGTGTTAACGGGTATAGAAACTCGCACCTCTTCCCCCATTCGCATCAAACGCAATGAACAGTATCAAAGCCTCAATACTATTGGTCTATATCCGGCAGGGGAAGGGGCTGGTTATGCGGGGGGTATTCTCTCAGCGGCGATCGACGGGATTAAAGTGGCGGAAGCAGTGGCCAAGGCAATAAGTAGTCAAGCAACATAAATTACCCTTTAGACAAACCTGAAGACCCTGTTGTAAAAGCATCACTATATGTCAATAAAAAGCTTACCTTAGCGGCTATATTTGCTGGATAAAGCGTTTACCTCTGCCATTTTTCCATGACCATCCCTCCCTTTGATTTCAGCCATTATTTTACCTACAGCGAAATTGACCAGTTTTTACGCCTACTACAACAACAATTTCCGACTCTGGTGACGATTAAAACCATTGGTCAAAGTTACGCTGGCCGTAATATTTGGGTGGCGATCGCCAGTAATCAGGAAACGGGGGCATATCTCGAAAAACCGGCCTATTGGATAGATGCCAACACCCATGCTGGAGAAGTGACGGGGTCAGCGGTGGCGCTGTATAGCTTATACCAATTACTGACCCAGTATGGGCAAGATCCCCAAATTACTCACTTGATGGATCACCATACAGTCTATGTTCTACCCCGGTTAGCCATGGACGGTGCGGAAAAATATCTCACGACCCCCTATCTATTGCGCTCTAGTATCCGACCCTATCCCCATCCGGAAGAGCGAGAAGGGCTTTACCCCGAAGATGTGAACGGTGACGGGTTAATTCTGCAAATGCGCGTTAAAGACCCCTGTGGCGCTTGGAAAATTTCCGACCAAGATCCCCGGGTGATGATTGGGCGATCGCCGGAAGAATGGGGGGATGAGTATTACACTCTCTTACCAGAGGGGTTGATTCGGGACTACGACGGCTATGAATTTGCCCTAGCACCGAGTTTGGAAGGACTAGACTTTAACCGCAACTATCCCCACCGTTGGGCTCCGGAAGGAGAACAAGTGGGCGCGGGGGATTTTCCCTTTTCTGAACCGGAAACCCGTGCCGAAGCCGAATTTTGGCAACAGCACCGCAATATTAATGGCTTTATTAGCTATCACACCTACTCAGCGGTGATTCTACGTCCTTACGCCTCCCAAGCTGATGATAATTTACCCGTAGATGATCTCACCGTTTACAAATTGCTGGGGGAAAAGGGGAAGGAGATTACAGGTTACGACTGCATTTCGGCCTTCCATGATTTTCGTTACCATCCCAAGGAAGTCATCTACGGCGTGATGGATGACTACGGCTATGACCATTACGGCTGGTTTGGTTTCACGGTGGAACTCTGGGACGCCCCCACCGCAGCG